>JABWCM010000213.1 GCA_013360285.1 Myxococcales bacterium | reverse complement strand
CGTCCACCGACAAAACGGAGTCACCCGCGGTTGCGGCGGGAAACGGTTGACCCGCTTAAACTCGGCTGGATCTTGTCTTGACTTTGGGGTCCACTTTAGTTTTTGGGGTGGAACTTCAGTTCAGAATAGAGCAGGGAATGACGCGCCTGTTAGAGGGCGCTAATGCACCAAAATTGTCTCTTCTCTTTTGTGCTGCGATTTATCAGATGATGCTTGTGGCGTTGTTGGCACGAATCCGAGCGTTACCCGAAGAATTACGCGGTCGACCCATAGCCTGGTTACTTAAGGAAACCGATATTCTGCGCGACGACTGGCTACGGGCGATTTGGCATTTGAAAGAAGCGATGCGGTTTTGCCCAAAACCAACCGATACAATGGCAGCCGCAATCGACCTGATCATCAATGTTTTCGCGTTATCCCCGAGGATATTAGGGACACCTATGCTGAAAACCACTCCAAAGCCACTACCCACGCAAAACACCTGAACACGCAGCGGCAGGCGCTGGCCGCGATTCCCACGCCGGACGGGGGCCAATTAAACCAGTGGTTTGAAGAGTTCGTCGCCGCGGGTAAAAAATCCGGTGATTTGTTGTACAACCGTTCCGAAAAGTTAGCAGAGGTTTCTCAGCGAAGCGAAGCGGGACTTTTGCGATCCGAAAGTATAGGGCTGTTGAATGAATTTCGGACCGTGGTGCGACGTGAGGTAGACCACCGCCCCGAGTTGCCACGCACCTTGGAAAACGAACTGTTTGGCATGTTCGATACGCTACAAACCCTGGCCGAACAACGAAATCAGGAAGAACCCACCGACGTTCCGATACTCTGATCCTGAAAAGCTACTGAACAAACTTTCCTCTCCCGGGAGGTCCTTCACGGTGATCCACGACCGGAGGAACGGGAGTATCCCGATCCGTCGCAGTAATGACAACGGGTTGATTGGTGCTTCCTCAGCGTGCCTCCTTAACAGGTTGCTCTCAGGTGCACGAACACGTCCCGATACCCGTTCCCCAGGTGCTCATCGTCGCGTACCCGGAATCACCTTGCCACACGTGGCGTCTGGCACGATTACCTACGGTGTAATTTGCCTCGTTAATTTTCTTGAACAAAACTTGTTTAACGACTAGGCCCAGACTAGCGGAGGGCGCAGCCCGGAGGCCATCTGGGCCACGGCAGTCTCGGGGACGGTCCCACCGGCAGCCCCGGATGTCAGCGCGAAGCGCGTGTTAAACCCCTTCTCCACGGTCTTCTCCACCTGGAGTACCAAGCACTTGAATCCTATCCAAGTCAAAGTGATCTGCCAATACTCCGAACAGACCTATCGAATTCGGCGGAAGTGCAGAAAGGGGCGTGAACTTCTCCGAGTAGCCGAGCGCCTCGAGGCCCCGTGCAAGCGAGAATAGCTCCTTGGAAACCTCGGCTCGACTAAAATGGTCGGCCAAAACCGAGACGTTCAGCGCTTCCAACTCCGCCGTCACCGATGAGCGTGCCCTAGAAAACGCCCCTCCCGTTCCGGGTGCAAACGCATCAAGTAGACCGAATGCAAACTTGAGCGAATCGTCCAGCCGCTGTCTTCCGCCTGCCCCATACCGAAAACCATTCTCCAGGAAGCTCCGCCGCGTCTCGGGCTCCTCGAAGGCTACCTGGGCAAGTACGAAGTCAAGGCCGATCAGGAAATGCGAGGCTACGACGTATAGTGCCCTCTGCGCACCCATCGAAGCCTGAGCATTTGGTAAAAGTTCCAGGAGAAACTTCAGGTCGTCCAGCCACCGATTACAGGAATCGAACGAAAGCTGCGACAGGAGTCGCGACTTTGAGTATGCCACGCGACGTCGCACCAGCGAAGAGTTCTGTCCGCACTTCGCCAATATTCCGTCCAGGGCCTCCTCGTCGAGACGTGCATTTGCTCCTTGCGTACGTGAAACCTCCAGGCGCTTTAGGAAATGTCCGTCGAGTACAAGGACCCCATGCCGCTCAGCAAATCTGCGTACCTGAGGCCGCTTGTCCGTCGTTGCCACAATTGAGCGATCACAGCCGAGAACGCTCTGTAGTCCCTTCGCCCAAAGGACGCGCTCTAGCGCCTTCGGCTTGTTCTTGTATTTTGCATCAACGTTTATACGCTCGCGTCCAAGTGGTGAGGGTCGCATGTAGAGCCAGAGGTCTACATCGGTGACGTCATCGTCATCAAACGCCAGTCGTGCACCCCGTACCACATAGTAGCCGGACAGAAGAAAGTACAATCGAAGAAGCTCCTCTGCCCGTTCGCCCTTGGCCAAGGTCGGGTCGCTCATTTGACACCTCCAGCCCTAATGGCTAGAAGCATCTCCGCAGTAGCCTTCTTGCTGACTGGTACCTGCTGCTTCCGCACCAGCGCTCGCGAGTCTTCCGGGCGCGTGTATTTTGTAACGGGAGACGCAGGAAAGCCGAGTAGTCCAACGTCTGAAGTGTCACCATCTGTTAGGACGCGAAGAGCCAGCTCGCCTACCTCCTTCTTGAGGAGTCGCATCGAGAAGGCGGGCGGCTCCTGCCGAACCTCAATTACCCTCTTGAACTCGAGCACCTTGTAATCCTCGCCAATGGCTGTGGCGGGACCAACCCATTGACCTGCAATCAGCTTCGCCATAAGAGTATGCAGCATCGAGATTCGCCCGCGGTTGCGGTTGCTACGATGCATCCCATAGCTCAGACACGCGACGAACGCCTTGGCGAGATCCAGTGCGTCATCAATGAGCGCGGAGCTGCCAAATTTGGAGAAAGCCGCTGGTAAGGTGACGTACGACATGGACTCGGAGGTGTTGCTGACCTCGTTCAAGTCATACATGCCGATGGCGAGTAGGCGCCGAAACAATTCTGGGGTAAGAACCCTCTCGGCCAGGTCTCGCTGTACGCAACCGTTCTGCCGAACCTGGACCTCGAAGTCTCGGACGGTCTGCCCCTGGGAGGAGGTGAGAGTGTCCAGAACGACCTTTGTCTTGGCAACCTGGTCACGCCGAAACAGGTTCCCGTTGAAGTACAGACGCTGCGTAGCGTCAAGGCTCTCCGCGTCCACAAAGCCGATTTGTTCGCAGTGGTCAAGAAATGGTGTGGTCTCCGACCTTGACAACTTGTACGTATCCGCTAAGAATTGCTGCACAAATGGCGCATACCGAGGCTCGGAGGACACAATTTCGGCAAAATCGAGCGCGGCGCACTCAACCGGTGATGGTGCCTGTGCATCAAAGATCGTCGCAGTGTGAGTTAGGACTGCTGGGGAAGTTACACCAAGAACTGCGATGCTGCCTGATTTTCCCTGGTCAATGAGACGCTGCATCACAAGCAATCGTAACAGCTCGGGTAGCTCGAGAGTCGAGAGGCCCGCGGCATGGGCGATGGCCGCTACTTGCGACCTAGTGAGGCTAGAGTCCTCTGAGGCGGAAAGCCCGGAAAGAAGCAGGCCGACTTTACCGGCAGTAGCGATATTCTCATACTCGGGCGTATTTGTGACCCGCTGAAGCTTGAACATGTGGTGAAGGAGCCAAGCTCCCTTTGTTTTCTGGTCCACTATGCGTTCTCCTTTGGTGCAAGGAACGTTGCCTTGTGTCTAACACTCAGCATCAGCGGCGGCGCTGCGCGCCATCCGCTGCATGCTGTTGTTGGCCGCCGTTCATATGTAGGATCTTAAGTAACCACTGAAAATAATTAAGTATAGTCTGGATGTTCAATGGCGTCTTATGTTAGTCTTGGTGTTGCAAAACGAAACATGATGCACCGACATGCCATTGAACACCGACCAGCTTATCGCAATGGAACAAAAACTCAAGTCATCGATCAATCCAACAATCATCAACGAACTTGTCATAGAAACGGGCATGGTGGAGCGTTTGCGCACTGTGCGTCCGGACCGTCTTGTGCTGGCCTTGCTGGTTTCCATGGCCGTGGGACGTGTGTTGTCGTTGGCGGACGTGCTGCGGACGTTTTGTGCGCTGACGGGTGCGAAACTTCAATATAACCCGTTTCACGATCAACTCGCCAAAGAGGCTTTCCCTGAGTTTATGCGACGGGTCACGTGCCATCTAATGGGTCGGAGTGTGGTTCGCGTCATCAAACCCCTGCCCCAAAGTGCGCTGGCCGCATTCGACGATGTGGTGTTGCATGACGGCTCGTCTTTTGCCGTCAAAGCTACGCTGGCCAAAGACTTTCCGGGACGCTTTAAGACTATATCTCCAGCAGCGGTCAAGCTTCACACCATAATGAGCCTGTTTTGTGATCAACCCACACGCGTTGCACTGGCGCCCGACAAAGAGGCTGAGAAGCATTACGTGGCGAAGCCAGAAAGCCCGAAACAAATGACTGGCATTCATTAGGGCACCCATTAGGTCCAATGCCTGTCACTTAACGGTTTGTTCCCTTTTTCTGGGTACTTACCATATTATTATCACCCGTGGTTTTGGCGATTAGGCACAGACGTCTGGGTCCGCGGGTGTTGTGCCCGCATTCCGGCGGCGCTACCTTTCCGTGGATTTTGTCCATGCGAGTTTCGCACCTGTCCGCACCCCATCCTGTTTTTTTCCGGGGTCATGGTGATTTTGGGTTTCCGCGGCGATTTTGGGGATTGCAAAACGGGCCAATCAGATCCATCCTTCACAACAATTGCCCAATTGCCAATGGCACCGGCGATTTCCAAACCCACGAACCCTGAAAAAAGCCAAACCGGAGGTAACCCGTGAAAGACCTGACACTCCATGAATTAGAGCAGGGAATGGCGCGCCTGTTAGAGGGCGCTAATGCACCAAAGTTAGCTCTTCTCTTTTGTGCAGCGATTTACCAGATGATGCTTGTGGCGTTGTTGGCACGAATTCGAGCGTTACCCGAAGAATTACGCGGTCGACCCGTAGCCTGGTTACTTAAGGAAACCGATATTCTGCGCGACGACTGGCTACGAGCGATTTGGCATTTGAAAGAAGCGATGCGGTTTTGCCCAAAACCAACCGATTCAATGGCGACGGCAATCGACCTGATCATCAATGTTTTCTCGTTATCCCCCGAGGATATTAAGGACACGTATGCTGAAAACCACTCCAAAGCCACCACCCACGCCAAACACCTGAACACGCAGGGTCAGGCGCTGGCCGCGATTCCCACACCGGACGGAGGCCAATTAAACCAGTGGTTTGAAGAGTTCGTCGCCGCGGGTAAAAAATCCGGTGATTTGTTATACAACCGTTCCGAAAAGTTAGCAGAGGCTTCTCAGCGAAGCGAAGCGGGACTTTTGCGATCCGAAAGTATAGGGCTGTTGAACGAATTTCGGACCGTGGTGCGACGAGAGGTAGACCACCGCCCCGAGTTACCGCGCACATTGGAAAACGAACTGTTTGGCATGTTCGATACGCTACAAACCCTGGCCGAACAACGAAATCAGGAAGAACCCACTGACGTTCCGATACTCTGATTTTGAAGAGCCACTGAACAAACTTTCCTATCTTGGGGATCCCTTCACGATGGTACCAACCATCTCGAAGCGATCCCAACCAGTGCTTAACGAGGGTACCAACCATCTCGAAGCGATCTCAACCAGTGCTTCGGGGTGGTACCGACCCTCTCGAAGCGGTCCCAACCAGTGCTTCGGGGTGGTATCAACCCTCTCGAAGCGATCCCAACCAGTGCTTAACGATGGTACCGACCCTCTCGAAACGATCCCAACCAGTGCTTCGGGGTGGTACCAACCATCGTTTATCGGTAGGTAAGATTGGATCAATGGGGATCCTGAACTGAGAGGTCCATCAGGTTGGGTAGAAAACCTCGTGGTGTTGAACAGTCACACATCACTCTTAAGTTACTGGGTGGAACGCCAAGAATAGGTGCCACCAAGCTAGGTGCAAAATGCCACAAGGCGTGGTTTTTCGGACTTGGCAGCAAATGAAGGACGGTTCCCATATTTTCGGTGTATATGTCCTGGAATATACGCCATTGACACGGCACAGGTCGTGTATCAACACCGTTTACATACAATTATCGCTGTTTTCTGATTTACATCGATTCAAAATGGGGTTCTGAGACCAGTGTGTCCGATGTGCGGACATAAGCTCTAAATTGCCACCAGCAAAATAAACCCGGTGATCGCTGGAGGTTCCTTGGTATTATATCAATTGGATTACTTCGTTTCGTTGAGCTTTGGAAATATTGGATTTTAGGACAACACAATGACTAATAACTCATGAGGACTCGAAACTGTAGAGATCAAACCAGTAAGACAATTACTAGCACACCCGATTGCAATGGCATAAAATCTACTCTATGTTAATTTAAGAGGTACGTATTTAAGTTACTTTTCATATGGAGGGAGTTGTATGGAGAGAAGGTTTCATGAGTTGACCCCCAAAAAATGTCCACCTGAAGACGCAGCAGTACCAAATGGAGAGTATTTTCGCTTTGTATATCATAATCCTCCTGTGGCCGAGGATTTTGTCATTTGGATACAAGAACCGGAGAATAAACATCTTCTAGCAGAGAAAATCAGAGAGAAAGATGTCAACTGTGTGCAATTTGCAATATCACTGCTCACAGAAGATGGAGTATCTCGTAGCAATGAATTGTTCGCCCAGCCGTTGAAGGAAAAGGCACGAAAAAGAGGAGCAACTTCTTACGGTTGGGCTAAAATCAAACTTGATCATAGATCCGGTACATTGAAACAAACGGGGCGGAATCCTTTCCATTACGATCTGTGGCCAGATGTTGCCTTCAAGTTTGAAGACTATGCCACGTTAACTAAGGGTCTTTAGTTATGCTACCTGAGAACACACCCCTTGGAAAAATCGAAATCTCGGAAGTCTATGAATACCTAGACGGCCCACGGCTTTTTACCGCCATAAATAATGTCGGAACAATGTTTTTGGTTTTCTGGTGCGGTGAAGAAAGCGATGCAACTCGATGGTTGTATTTACCCGTGTCGGAAGAAAAACTTAACAAACTTAGGCGGAAAAAACTAACATTACGTGCCGCCTTCGTGAATCCTGAAACCGCCTATTATCTAGCTTATACGGCGATTCCGCCACGACAGGATTCTGCTATTTATGCCTCACGAAGCGACATTGACCAAAAATATTTCCCGCCCGACGGTTTCTACATCGAATACGTTGACGTTGTGAGCAGGCGCATGGAAGGCTGGTGTTTTGAAATCATCTTACGAGGAGACCAGTCGTCAGCAGAAGTTTTATCGCAGTTCATCGGGCGCTTTCGTGAACTTTTCGAAGGCATTATGCCACAGCGGGGCTCGGCTTCGCCCCGACTATATCCGCACACGGTCCTTCAAGGGTCAACTCGCATTAAATTCGGTACGGACAGCGACGTTGATGCAATGGAAGCGCTTAGGTTTCTTGGCCAGTTGTTAAAAGTGAAAAGTGACGAAGAATTTCGACAGCAACTCATAGATAAACAGGTTGATTCGTCCCGACTAAGAGATTTTTTTGGTTCTATACTGAGGAATAGATTAGATGTGGAAATCGCGCCAAAGTTGGCTACAAATGGAGAACCATTTAATTTGCCTAAAGATGACATTGAGAAACTCATGGCGCGTTTAGATAGGGTGGACGTGGTCTTTATTGATACACTTAAAGTGCCTCAAGCCAATGATATCGACAAAATGATTGACGTTTTGCAACTGATACATGATGGGACTCCCCTGAGCCCTGAAAATATTGGCGTAACAGCACCTCGGCAAGTGGACTACTATACTACAGCAGCGTACGCGTATGGATTGGCGACTAAAGAAAAGCAATTGACTGTGGCTGGACATTTTTTAATCTCCCATCCTGATAAGTCCGCCAAATATCAGATTCTGGCAGATAGATTTGAAAGCACCGATTTCGGATGGGCGTGGATGAAATGGGCCGGAGTGAAATCTATGACAACGTTGGATCCCGATACCGCGGAAACCTTTCTGCGCGACTCAGTGCTCGGCCTTAGCAGTGACACGGCTCGCAGACGAGCAAGTACTCTTCGAATTTGGCTGCAAACACTCCAACCGTATCATCGAAATTATTCATCAACAAAATCCTTAAACAATTGAAGCAAATGGACGCAAGACGCTGGCTCCGAGAAAACGACTACAGTGACATTGCAGACATGATCGATGAAATCATGGATGAATGGCAATCCGCTGGTAAAAAAACGCGGCGGAATTGGTGGGATATTCTTGCCGGAGGCATGAGTGGCAAACCCAGCACCAGGGAAGGCCGAGAGTTTCCGGTGCTCCGTGCTGCCCAACAACGACAGGGCAAGCCAATTACAGAAAACGCGCTGTGCCGCAATCCAGACGAAAAAGTGCCTCCCCTAGTCAAATCAGGTAGATGGCCGAAGAAGTAGCATCTTTGAATCTGTTCGCGTTGGGCCGCGAGTTGCGACGCACCGTGTAACCCATACCCTCGTCATGATGCACTCATAACCCCTGTTTTATTGGATGAAATACCGGAGCACCAGTGTATGTATTTCTCGGCCATCGTTGACCCAATATTAACGACAACCAGTGCTAAGCCATTCTTGAAGTGGGCGGGAGGAAAACAACAACTCCTAACTAAATTGGATGCGTGTCTTCCCACGAACTTTGATCGCTATTTTGAACCCTTTGTAGGGGGAGGTGCGCTTTTCTTCCACCTTTGGACCATAAAACGGCTTCCCAGCCAAGTTTTCCTGTTTGATATCAACGACGAACTCATTAACGCCTATTGTACTGTAAGGGATAATCCAGAGGCACTCGCCAACTTGTTGGCCATTCATCAAGAGACTCACAGTAACGAGCATTATTACGCGATCAGGGACCTGGACAGACAAAATCGCACGCTAACAGACATCGAAATGGCGGCTCGCACCATTTATTTGAACAAAACTTGTTACAATGGATTATTCAGAGTCAACAGCAAGAGGCAATTCAACGTTCCGATGGGTAGTTACAAGGATCCAAAAATACTGAAACGAGACGCTCTAGGTACCGCCAGTAGCGCACTCCAAGGTGTTTACATTCAAGTAAAAGACTTTCGGGATATGGTCGCTTTAGGTCAAAGTGGAGATTTCTTCTACTTTGACCCCCCCTATGACCCGGTAAGTAAAACGGCAAGCTTCACTGGGTATACGGCGAACAGCTTTCGAGACGAAGACCAACAAGACTTGGCTAGAATATTTCGAGAACTGTCAGAAAAGGGATGTCTTTGTATGTTAAGTAACTCACATACCCCATTGATACTTGAATTATATCGAGATTTTCGAATAGAGGTTGTCGATGCTAGGCGATCCGTGAATTCAAACAAAGACAGGCGGGGAACGGTCAGAGAAGTAGTTATTTTGAATTACTAAATCCAAAGCCAGTCACTTAAGCGTCATTCTCTGATTTTCTTGAGGTTTCCGATCTCGACGGCACAATCTTTGACTCTCAATTTCACATTTCCTGGAAAACTAAACTGCGAACGAGTGGCTACAACCAGAACTTTGTGAGTAAATCGGACTCTAAGATCTTGATTACAAGACCAAAATTCATTAAGTAACTGGTATTGTTACCAAATCTGAGAATCCATAGAAGGTGTACCAACAGTCGAAGTACAGCATCAACGAGTTGACTCGTCTTCGTCGTCTCGAGAATAAGGGCCTTACTTTTGGCGTGCCACCGTATCCAACCACGCAGCCACGGCGGGATGATCGTCATCATTCAAACGAATCTGTTCCAGATACTCAGACAACGGTCCGATGGCTGTTGGGTCTTCAGAGACCATAAGCACAATGGCTGCCCAAAAACGAACTTTGTGTTGATGGGTCTTTAGGGCCTCCAGCGCGGTCTGAACGATCCGAGTCAGTATTGGCCTAAAACTCGATGACTCGTAGTCCCTCCCCCGCGCGACCAAAAGGTCTTTGAGTGCGGAGAACGAATTCACTGCAATGTCCTCATCTGCATGGTGCAGTGCTGAACCCACAAAGTAATCAAGCGGTAAGACACTACCGCAACACATCAGCGCACGTGCAACGTACCACCGATTCGACCGACTACGTTTGTCGGGATCGCCGTACTGGTTGAAATTGTGCAATGACGGCTTGCCCAAACGTACGTCGAGTTCATTAAATTTGCGCTCGAGGCGCGACACGACCTGGTCCGGTGAACTCTCGGCGAGTTTTCTAAGCCGATCAATGCTGGCCCACGGGCTGGAAAGTCCGTCGCTCAACAAAAGTAATTCAAGTCCGTCCAAGAGTAACTCGTCGTTGTCAATTTCTCGCAACCATTGCGTAAATAGGTCAACAGTAGCGAGGCGAATCGACTCATGCCACTGATCGGCCTCCAGATAGCACTGTAGACCCCATAGGCCGAACCGCAGTACCTGACTGATGTGTCCCCTGCTCAGGTGGTCATCGAACGCCGTTCGGAAACTATCCTGCGGAAGCAGTTCGATCACACGGTTTCGGAGCGGCAGATCCGTTGTGATTTGATGGTTGAAATCCCACACCAACTGGTATGCGAACTGGGCGAGATCTTCTTCGGAAATTAAACCGGTGATGTTAACTATCGCGATGATTTGCTTGAAATCATCGGTAAATTCTCCAGAGTTCCTTACGCGCGCCAGCGCGTCCGTAAGCGCATCTCGACGCAACTGAGTGTCCACACGAGCGACGGAGGCTTCGTGAGGTTCGGAACTGATCTGTCGATAGCGGGTTTGTATGGACTCCGGCCACTGGCTGGGGTGACGAGAACATTGACAGTTCACCGGTACGAGTCCGCCGCCACCCCGGTTGAGAATCCGCTCGTGCATTAACTCCCATTCAAGAACAGTCCACTCACTCGCCAAGGCATCGTCGGTGACCAAAGCGACCATCGCACTAGCCGTCGCCACTTCGTTTTGGATCACGTCTTTCCATCCAAATGCGGTTGGATACTTTGGGCTACCGGACGCGGCGAGGTATGGCTTCCATCCGTACTGGGATAAATCTGTGCACCAACGTTTAGCTAGTGCCGTAGCCGAACCGGCGGCAGAAATGAAAATGCTGTTGACTGCTGAATTCGTCATCTGTCTTCCTCCCTGAGGTTGTAAAAATATATCAATGTGAACCAGATCCGAACGTCGACGCCACCCTTCGCCGATGTTGGAAACTCTAAGGTTGTCAAAACATATGGATGCGAACCCGAGCGGGGATTGCTCTCGACAATTCACTCTTCTAAATGTACATTAAATTAATGTCCAGAAAACGGGAGAGCACTATACCTGCCCCGACCGGTTCTGCAAGAGATGGAGTCGTGAATGATCTTCCCGAAACATGACCAGTCAGTCGATCCGCGTCTTGTCTTCGTCGCCATGCCGTTTGCGCCGAGCTTCAACGTGCTCTACGAGTCGATCGAAGGCCTCGTGCAGGACTATTGTCACCTGCGGTGTTGGCGAGCCGACAGCGAATCAGCGGGAAGCCGAATCATGTCTGACGTGTGGCGGGCGACCAACGACGCCATCGTAGTGATTGCCGACCTGAGCGGAGGCAACGCGAATGTGTTTTATGAAGTTGGCCTTGCGCACGCCATCGGGAAGCCTGTCGTTCTTTTGACGAGTGACCGGAACGGCGTCCCGTTTGACGTCCATGGCATTCGAGCAATTCGCTACGACCTTGCCGAGGGCTTTCGAGTACTGCGCAAGCACCTTCTCAGCGCCATGCGAACCTCCGTCGTCACATTGCCGGACCGCTGGAGAGTTGAGCCACGGCCAGATGGTGCTGCTCCAGCGCTGCGTATCACGCACGTGAATCATCCGAAGAACGTTGTCGCCGGCCAACCGTTCGAGATTCTTGTTCGTGCGCGCAACGAAGGACAGGTTTCTCTGGAGGGCTATTTCTCGGTGTCATTCCCCGAGGCAGTCGACGTTTCTGACGTCGAAATACTCCAGACCGACATCGGTCAGCAGCTTGGGGGACCAAGGCATCCGTGGTGCAGTGGCCGCGTCATTCTGGAGTATCCGATAGCCGAGGCGTACGCGATCCATTGGGAGGCCTCGCAGGAGCACCTGATCAAGGTCCGAGCACGTTCTCACAGAGAGGGCTGGCTCCCCTTTTTCGTGAATGCATCTTGGTCCCTGGAGCCACGAGCCTTCAACTACGACCCTAGACCAGGGGTTCCGCACACTGATCAGCGAGGTGAACCAGTGTATTGCGGCATTCTAGATGTGTTGGCTGCGTAAGCCGAACAAGGCGCTGCAGCGGACGACGCTGCGCGCCACCGTTGATGCTGAGAGGGTGTTTGGGAAAAAATTGCCGGTGAACGAAACAGTGGCCGTAACGAATCGGTCGGGTCGACAGAGGCCCACCGAAGGCGTACCCAATGGTACGCTCAGAATGGACCGACCGAGGCACGGCCGACGTAGTAGGCCAATGTTTCGAGTAACGTAATTTTTTACCCAAACACCCTCTAAGAGGGTCAGCGGAAATATGTCCATGTTTATATTGACTTGATCTTGTTTGTGTGGTAGAGTGGGCCATGAACACTGAATCGTTGTCCACAGTCC
>JABWCM010000212.1 GCA_013360285.1 Myxococcales bacterium | reverse complement strand
GTCGGCCCATCCTCAGCGTACCTTCGGGTACGCCTCCGGTGGGCCTCAGTCGGCAGGCCCGCCTCGCTACGGCCACTGTCTCGCTCGCCGTTATTTTTTACCCAAACACCCTCTCAGACCAGCGCCGACGATTCCATTCGCCACCGTTCGTTGTCAGGGCCTACTTTCCGGTCGACGGCCACTGATTCGCAATTCTCGCGGCTTCTGTTAGCACATGGGTTCTTCTATTTTCAACCTCAAGTTTCGACCAACAGTCGAATCGGCGGCGCGGACACGCGGGAACACATGGTGGGCTACGAGCTACCTTGCCATGTTTGGGGTACCGTCCGCATACAAAAGGCGCGGCTCTTGGGAGGCAGCGTCATATTTCCTAATGTTTCCAACCACCGGCTCCACCGCTTTTTTCAACGATAGGACGTGAAATACCGCCTGGGGCTCTTCTTTACCACGCACCTGAATCAGCGCAGCACGTTGGCAACGTACTCCAGACGGGATCGTGTGAACGGTCTCCCCATCACACAACACCTGTCCTGGTTGGGCCAGCGCAGCCAGTCTGGTTGCGACATCCACAGCCGAGCCGGCAAGCCCCCAATCCAACGACGCAAGAGCGGAAGAGTCCAGATAACACTCGCCGGACGCCACACCAAGGCGAAAGGCGCAGTTCCACCCGGTTTTCCGCAATTTACGTAGCACTTCACGAAGCATAAGGGCAGAACGTAACGCTGGCTCCGAAGAGCTTGTTTCTTCAAGCCCCCATACGGCACGCACCGAGTTTTCCGCGTCCCTACAAATCACGCCCCCCGTGTCCGTGACGTCGTTTCGCCATTCGGCGAGAACTTCTAAAAACGGCTGTATCCATTCGTCGTCGGCGTCTTTTGGAGATTCTACGCTCAGATGTACCAATGAAAGTCTATATTTTTCCGGTTTTTCCAACGAACTCACATTGTTTCCGGGAAATGTCGTCATTCCGTCCCTATGATACCTCGGATCCGGCCCAATAATCGCAGCAAGCAATCGTTGCGCCCGTTTTGTTGCAGGAGGTGGCGGCTCGAGCGACAAAGGCGCAAAACAGTGACTGCAACTGACCGCGTCTTTTTCACACAAATATCGGCACGCGGAGCAATACACGAGCGGAAAAGCCTGGGTGACGTCCTGTTGCCCGCTCATATCGGGGAGTGTACGCCGATCCTGCGGTTCACCTTCTTCGAGAAGCAGCGTCGGCCGTTCATGAAAGGGAATCGCGTAAGTTAGTTTGGCGCCAACCTCCCGATACCGTGCTACCGCCCGTTCCTGTAACTGCTGCAAACGATGCAGGACCGAAACCGCGTTTCGTGGACGGTTGATCGCCCGCTTCTGCAACAGATGATTCACCAACCCCTCCACGCCTTCGTATTCGGCACACTCGGGACGTACCTTGCTCAATGCCGGCATCGGGTCCATCAGGTGCATCCGAATAACCGCCACCGGTTCGGGATGGTCATAGGGTGGTCTACCGGTCAGCAATTCAAACAACAACACCCCAAGGCCATACAAATCACTCTGCGCGGTGCAAGGTTCCCCCAAAGCCTGTTCCGGAGACATGTAGTGCGGCGTCCCGCACACCGGGTCGCCATCCAAAATCTCCTCTTCGCCATCGGTCCGCCAAAGGGCGGCAATTCCGAAGTCGAGGAGCTTAACTAAGTTACCCGGGAGCACACGAAAATTTTCCGGTTTCAGGTCGCGATGAAGGATTTTGGCCCGATGCGCAGCATCAAGAGCTGCGGCCACCTGCATTGCAATTCCCAACGCGTCGGGCACGGGTAAACCATTTTCCCGTTGGATCAGGTCCGCAAGACAAGTGCCGTTAAGCAATTCCGACACCAAATACAACACACCGTCTTCGGTTCTCCCCGAGCCCCACACCGAGACGATATTGGGATGTTGCAAACGGCGAAGTGCCCTAACTTCCCGAAAAAACCGCTCCACGCCACCTCGAGCGATCGCTACGGTCGGTTTTACGACCTTTAGCGCCACTTCCCGTCGCATTTCGGTGTCAAACGCTCGAAATACATGGCTCATTCCACCGACACCAATGGCTTCGAGGCGGGCATACCGATCATCGATCATGGAACCGTACGGGGGTAAGTGACTGGTCGGGGGCAACAGGGGCTCACCATCCACGGGGCAAAACCGGCGGTCTTCGTCGTAATGGCGCCGGCAGGCGCGGCAAAACACAACCTCTTCTGACATGGTTACCTCGTGAAATGACACGATTTTTGCGACTTAGGCGTGTGGTGTTTTTAAATGAATTCCACGCCCCAGCCGCGCCCCCGTAAAATTTATCGTTGGGGCACACGAAAAACGTGCGAAACCCAACCGGGCGGAAAGTAAATCCGTCATCGCATCCCCGCAAATTTTTTGCTCTTTTTTCATTTTCGGCGCCTCGCTTTACAACAAGCCCGAGATTGTGGACAAAGAAATCTGTGACACCGAGGAATCGTTACCTCCGGTTGTGTAAGAGGGTGTTTGGGAAAAAATTGCCGGTGAGCGAAACAGTGGCCGTAACGAGTCGGTCGGGCCGACCGAGGCACGGCCGACGCAGTAGGCCAATGTTTCGAGTAACGTAATTTTTTACCCAAACACCCTCTAAGAGAAGGTTCATGGAAGTCACTTTACGCGCAGGTTTGATATCGTTGGTGCTGGGCACCCTCATCACCGGTACCAAATTCGCAGCCTATTTTTTTACTCAATCCGCGGTCATCTTGTCCGATGCCATGGAATCCATCGCCAATGTCGCAGCAGCCGCTTTCGGATTGTTTGCCGTATCTCTTGCCAGAAAACCACCGGACGAAAATCACCCATACGGGCACGGAAAAGTGGAGTATCTGTCGGCTGGATTTGAAGGTGGAATGATCTTCGTGGCGGGGGCGCTCATTTTGTGGGAAGCGGGTTCCAGGCTCCTTCATCACGTCGAAATTCAGGCGATTCCGCTGGGTATTGCGTTGACCGCCGTCGCCGCAATCCTGAACGGACTGCTGGGAATCTATTTGGTCCGCGTGGGAAAAGCACACCTCTCTCCCGCTATCGAAGCGGATGGGCGTCATATCTTAACAGACGTGGTCACATCCGGTGCTGCCATTGTTGGTCTCATATTGGTAGTAGTTACCGGGAAAGTCTGGCTGGATCCCGCGCTTGCCATCGGCGCAGCGTTTTACATTTTGTGGACAGCAACGTCATTGCTCCGTGTGGCGATAGCGGGTGTCATGGACGAGTTGCATCCAGAAGACATCACAAAACTTGAAATCGCCCTTGCTTCGTTGCAGGAGCCAAACCTGTTAAGTTACTCCGACTTGCGCACACGGCGCCACGGTCACAGGCGCCACGTCGATCTGACTATTCACGTGCCGGAGGATCTAACAGTAAAGCAGGGCCACGATGTCGCGGACCGGGTTGAAGCGACCCTGGAAGCCGCTTTACCCAATTCAGAAGTGTTGTGTCACGTTGAACCCCAAATAAGCAGAGAGTTTGTGAAAAAATAGCTGCGCACCCTGGTGCCGGCGACTTTTGGCCGACTTGGCGCCGAAAAACCCTGCGCCATATTCCCGATATGACTCAGGATTTTTTCGGACGATTCGGCTCAAATTCGACTGGCCAAAAATTCCCCCTAAAAAACACCAGCTACCTAGCGATGTACCGGCAAACTATCGGAAATTGGCTGAGGCGAATTCCCAGTTGACTAGGTTCCACCATGCCGCGATATAGGCCGGGCGAGCGTTGCGGTAATCGATGTAGTATGCATGTTCCCACACATCGCAGGTGAGCAACGGTGTGTCGGTGGTCGTCAACGGGGTTTCCGCATTGGCGGTGGTGACAATTTTTAAGCTGCCATCAGCAGATTTGACCAACCACGCCCAACCCGAACCAAATTGACCTGCCGCTGCCGCGGAAAATTTTTCCTTAAACGTCGCAAAATCACCAAACGTATGGGTGATGGCAGCAGCAAGAGCGCCGGTTGGCTCGCCGCCCCCGTTTGGCGACAGCGAATGCCAATAAAACGTGTGGTTCCATATTTGAGCCGCGTTGTTAAAGATCCCCCCGCTACTGGTCCGAACCACTTCTTCAAGCGATTTGCCTTCAAACGCCGTACCCGCAACCAGGCGGTTCAGATTGGCCACATACGCGGCATGATGTTTGCCATAATGATATTCGATGGTTTCGGCCGAAATGTGGGGTTGCAGCGCATCTTTTGCGTATGGAAGTTCAGGTAGCTGATAGCTCATCGTATTCTCCTTGTTGTCTGAATGTGCATCGCGGTTTTTCGACAAACACGCAACAAAAACCGCCGTAGTCTATGCACACCTAGATCACTACACAACCCAAATTCCGGAAAATTCCTGCAGATTCAATTTACTATCGTTCAAACGGGCACAAATCAGAAGTGCACTGATTTGACAAAATGGGTGTCGACGGGCATAGCGGGCCGTGGTAGCCTCAGCGTGGCTGATTGTTAACTAAGTAAGGTCTTACAATATGCGACACGACGAATTATCACCAAACGCTAAATTACAACTTATCCAGTTGGCCTGTATCGCCGCGTGGTCGGACACCACAGTGAGCCCCGAGGAGCGGCGCGTGGTGTTGGATCTGTGCCATGATCTTTCCAACACTTCGAGTTGCCCAGCCGAAGTGCAGCAGTGGCTGGATGGTCCCCCACCCTATCTCGATCCTCAGGAAATACCCCATGCACACCGGCAGGTATTTCTCGACACCATGCGAGAGGTGATCGCCGCAGATGGACGAGTTCTTGCCGACGAGTCGGAAACTTTACGGATTTTGGAAGAGTTGTTGGCGTGAATCCGCAGCCCCATCTGGCACCTGTTCGTGTGCTATATCACGGCAACTGTTTCGACGGATGTGCATCAGCCGCAGCGTTTGCACTATTTTATCGCCAGTGTGTCGATTCAAACGCCACGTTCGAATACTGCCGCCTTGTTCACGGACCGAACGGCCCGTTGGACGAAACGTTGTTCGGGTCCTATATCAATGCCATCGTTGATTTCCGGTACGCCGAAAGCACAAAGTTAAATTACTGGGTGGACCATCATCGAAGTGCATTTTATAACGACGGTGCACACGAACATTTTCTCGGGCGCCCCAAAGACAAGTTCGTTTTCGATCCTTTGGCACCAAGCTGTATGGGGCTGTTGTGCCACGCTTTTGCTGAGCGGTTCGGATTTGATTATTCGGCGTTACAAGACCTGTTGTATTGGGCGGAAATCATTGATTCGGCCTCGTTTGATTCCCCAGAACAGGCCGTCATGCTGACTCATCCGGCATTACAATTGATGATGGTGCTTGAGGGGTTACGCGATCCGTCCCTGGAAGCCGAAATTATCCACAAAATGCAGCAGATCTCCGTTTCGGATATCGTCCGGCTGGAATCGGTCGCCGCTGAATTTTCCCAACTGTGGGCACAACACACATCGACGCTAAACCAAATCAAGGCGCGCGCCGGCCTCGAAAAAAGTATTGTTTCCTTTGATTTAAGTGACTTAAACCTGTCGGGATACAATAAATTTATTCCGTATTATTTGTTTCCCGACGCAATCTACACCGTAGGCGTAACCCAGGATGCCCGACGCATTAAGATAAGTGTGGGTTCAAACCCATGGCGAAAAGAAGAGCGGCGCCATAACATCGCGAGGTTGTGTGAGCGTTATGGCGGAGGAGGGCACGCGGCTGTAGGCGCTGTCAGCGTGGCGCGGGGTGAATGGACCCAAACGAGCGCCATTGTAGCGGAACTCAAGAGTCACCTGGCAGATCCTTCGGACATCACGTCGGAAAGTTTGTGAAATAAAAGGACGTGGATTTCGGTACGGAGATTTTGGCCACCATTCCGAGAAGAAAATCAAGTACTATCAGGCATATGCCGCATGTTTCGGATTGGCCGAGGCGGCCGAAAACGTCCATTCCAGAAACTTTTGTCTATTTCCGCTGACCCGCTCAATCAGTTCGTTCGGCTTTTTTACAAACTCAATGAGTCAAAGTCAATTTCGGGGATAAAGAGTCCCATGAACCACCTAACTGCTTCATCGTGTTGTTCCTGGCTGTACGCAATCGCAGTGTTGCTGGCCGGATGTTCGACCATCCCCACCCACACATCGAACAAACCCCGGGAGGATACAGTTACACTGGGAGGATACAGCACACGGTTTCAGGACGGGGATGAACACCGCAACCATAACATCACATTGGCGACCGGACGCCTTGACGGCACCACAATAGCTCCGGGTGCCACTTTTTCCTTTAACCAAACAGTCGGAAATCGAACCGCGGAAGCCGGATATCAGATCGCACGAACCCTGTCGGTCACCGGCGATGAACCAGCCCTGGGTGGAGGCGTTTGTCAGGTTTCTTCAACATTGTTTAACGCCCTGTTGCTGGCGGATTTGGAACTCATCGAACGCAACGCCCACAGTCGACCCGTGCACTACGTGCCGCCAGGCAGGGACGCCACAGTAAGTTATGGTGCCAAAGACTTAATTTTCCGAAATCCTCATCCGTTTCCGGTGCACATTCGGGGAACGGTCGCAGGTAATCGCCTCACGTTTCTCGTTACCGGACCGGAATCATTACCGTATGAGGTTCAGCTCGTCACCGAGGACGCTGAAGACGCGAGTCCACGGCGGGTGATGGAGGTCGTCGGAACTACCCAAAGCAGGCCGGACCATTGGAAACTGCGGGCTATCTACGTGAAATTGTACCGTATACGGGTCTCATCGGGCGTGCCGTTTGGCAAAGAACGAATCAGCAATACCCTGGTGCTTACCGGGCTCGACCGCGACGAGGTACGCCCATGAGTGGTTCCGCTAAATTGGTAATAACGCTGGTGTTGACGACACTTTGGGCAGTACCGCAGACCGACGCCCAGGCAAAACGTCTGTGGTTTCCTGCTTTTTACGAATCCGCGGAATCCCTTGCATATACCCACGGTGACGCACTGCTGCAACTGGCCCGTACTGCGCTCGAAGCCGGTGCCCAAGGCCATGAACTTCACCGGTTGCCGACGGTTTCCACCGCGGCCCCGTTTGGCATATTTGTTACCGTCGTCAAAGAACGTAAAGTCCGTGGTTGTTTCGGATTTATGGAACCCGTTGGGCAAAGCCTCGAAAAGATGGTCGCCGAAGCGGCTTATGGGGCGGCACGACTGGACGTACGCCACAAACCCATTTCCCCTGCCGAAGTGGGTGACATGGAGATCATCTTGTCGTTTGTCGGGCCAACCCAAGCCGTAGAACACATTTCGGCGGTCGATCCCAAAACCATGGGGCTCCTCGTTCGCGCCGACGTCCGGTCGGCGGTATTGCTTCCCGGAGAAGCCCGCACCGCCCGCTGGCAGGTGGCGGAAACCCGCCGGAAAGCGAATATCGCCCCACACGAACCGGTTCATTTGTTCCGTTTCCCCACGGTAACTTTATATGAACGAGACAGGCCGCATCTGAAACAAAAAGCGGCGCAACTCAGTGATCCGCCCGACGGCAGCCCAGTGGGAATCGAGCTAAATAAGGGAACACACCAGTAAGATAATACGGCACACCGTTCATGTTTATACACAGGTACAAAGCGGGAATAATTTAAGACATCACACAGCCACAGGTTACACCCGATGAACACATCTTGTCAGTCACCTTTTCGCCTTCTCCATTCCTTACCCAAACGGATGTTATTGAGCGTCGTCGCCATCACCGCCGCCGGAATTTTTGGCTGCGGAGGAACGAAATCAAGCACCTCCTCACAGCCCGCAACACCTGCGCCGGCAGTTGCCGAAACGCCTACATACAAAGGTGTGTTTTCTGGACGGCTGCTCCGCGGCGACACCCAGACTCCCGTCGCCGGAGAGTACGTCACGTTTCAGTCTGACGATCACTATGCGTCGGGGGGAACCGACGGATATGGCCGTTTTCGATTTGAAAATCTACCTCCCGGCCGTTACACGCTCCGATTTTATAACGAAGGGTACGCTACGACCGAATTTGGGCCCTATGTTGTCGACAAAGACCAGGAAGTGGCGGGTGTGATCGTACAAGCCAAACCACTTGACCCACAACTTTCACCTTACACGTATTCCGACGTGTATCTCCCCAACGAAAACGTCGAGATAAACGTCCGCAGTATCGGCGTCACCGAAATTCAAGTCGACATCTACCGTATTGGTGCCGAATTGCTGCGTGGTTCGATGTCCCGGGCCATCGACCGTAAACACCTCCGGCCAGACAAACTCGAATCCATCTTATCTTACAACCAACCGGTCACTGGAGGACAAAAACTGGTTTGGCGTACGACCCCCGTCAAACCCGCGTTTGAGCAACCAGGCGGATACGTTGTGCGTGTCCGCGGCGGTGTTTCGGACATCTTGATGCCTGTGACGGTCACCCGCCTGGCGCTGATCACCAAACGAAGCCCCAAAGCCATCCATGTGTGGGCCACGGATTTGGTCACCGGTGAACCCATACCGGGTGTCCCGGTTGTCGCAGAACGTAGTGGGGTTCTTGAAGCAACGACAGGAATGGACGGAATGGCAACCCTGACTGTCCATCAGCCCACCGAGGTTCAACGTGTATGGGGATTTGCTGCTATCGGACCCGCCTACGTCGACACAGTACCGGCATCGGAGCTTGCAACAGCCCCGGAACGTGCCTACGTCATCGTTGACCGTCCGTTGTACCGCCCCGGACACACCGTATACTACAAGGTGGTTGCCAGACGAGACGATGGAGGAGTGTATCGGGTTCGACCAGGACAGGAGTGGTCGGTCGTGTTGCGTAACAGCGAAGGACAAACCATCGCTGAGTCGACCGGAGTAACCAACCGGTGGGGCACGTTCTCCGGACAATTCGACCTTCCCGAAGAAAGTTCGCTCGGAAATTGGAGTATTGCGGTCGATTCGGAAGGCGGAAACGCTTTCGCGGAGTTTGAGGTCGAAGAGTACCGTAAGCCGGAATTTTCTCTTCAGGTTCGCCCTGATTCCCAAACCGCCGTCTTTGGCGGTGATCTTCGGTTTACCGTACAAGGGCGGTATCTGTTTGGCGCACCGTTGGCCGGGGCCACGGTCGCTTACACGGTTTATGAAGAACCCTATTTTCCTTGGCGCACATCATTTTGGGGCGATTCAGCGGCCATGGATGTTTCCGACGAAGAAGAAGAGTACGGCGGTTATTTTGGTTATGGGCGAGCCTTAACCAACGGCACCGTCCAGTTGGACGCTCAAGGCAAAGCGGTGCTGGAGACCGCCGTTCCACCATCCACTTTTGACCGTCGGGTCACCGTGGAAGTCACGGCCACCGAAGCATCGGGACGCGAAGTAGCATCACGAAGTTCGATGGTGGTCACCGCCGGAACGTTCAGTTTGGCTGTAAATGCCAAAGGTTATGTCTTCAAATCAGGTGAGGATATTCCCATTGAGGTCACCACCCGTACGGCAGACGGGAAACCGATTTCCGAACGAATCAAAGTGACCACGTCGATTGAAACCTACGTCGAAAAACACAAACTGTGGATTTATAAACCACTGGATAGTCGCACGGTAACCACCGACTCCGACGGCAAAGCCAACTACCGTGTCAAAACGTCGGTTCCCGGTTACGTCCGACTGGATGCGCTTGCAACCGATGAACGCGGCAATAAAATCGCCGATACTCGCTTTTTGTGGGTAGCAAGTATCCAGGGTGCAGGCGGCTGGCAGAAAAAGAAGTCCATGGAGTTGGTGCTGGACAAACGCACGTACGCTCCCGGTGATACGGCAAGGATTCTGCTCAATACCCAAGCGAAGGACGCCTATGCGTTGTTTACACTAGAGGACCCCAAAGGGGTACGCACGGTCCGTATTGCACAGGTTACGGGCAGTTCCAAACTGTTCGAAGTTCCGTTAACCGACATGGATGCCCCCAACGTGTACGTCAGTGCGGTCTTGGTAAAGGACCGGTCCTTGTACCAAGCAACTCGTTCGGTATTGGTATCACCCCAAAGTCGTCTCCTAAATGTTCAGCTCACGTCCGACAAATCCACATATGCACCGAGAGAGCAAGCCACGTTCACGTTGAAGGTAACCGGCCCCAACGGCAAAGGAGTGGCTGCCGAAGCCAGTGTTGCCCTCGTTGACGAAGCGATATTCCAACTCCGTTCTGATAACTTAACACCCATTGATGCTCACTTTTACGGTGAACGCCCCAACGTGGTGACCACAAGCCATTCATTTCCGAATCGTTACTTGGGAGGTGCCGACAAATCCGGACCGCCCAATGTTCGGAGTAACTTTAAGGATACGGCTTATTGGAACGCCCACGTCGAAACAGATACAAATGGGCTGGCCACCTTTGTCGTACCCCTGCCGGACAATCTGACAACGTGGCGGCTGACGCTCCGCGCTGCGTCCGGAAACGACAAAGACAAAACGCTGGTAGGCCAAACGACCACGACAATTGTGACGGCCAAAGACCTGGTCGCTCGTATTTTACCACCCCGGTTTTTTATGGCTGGTGACCAGGTGCTGCTTCCGGGAATGATTCACAACCTAGGCGAAGAAGCCGCAACAGTCCAAACCACGTTGTCCATCACGGGTCCAGCAACCATAGCGGCCCCGCAAGAACAGTCCGTAACGTTAAAAAGCGGTGGGTTGGCCGATGTCCGGTGGCCGGTGGCCATTCTTGAACCAGGAACGGTATCGATGACGCTTGCAGCCAAAACCGACAAGCTCGACGATGCAATGATGTTGGACGTTGCGGCCTACGCCGTGAGCGTACCCCGTACTGATGGGGTCAGTGGGGTCTTGCAGCAGTCCGGCCAAACCACGTTTGTGGTTCCATCGTCGGGAATCGCTAAAACAGCCGGTCTGTCCATCACCTTCACCCCTTCGCTGGTGGGTCTCGCCCTTGAGAGTATGGAAACCCTCGCGCGGTTCCCCTATGGTTGCGTGGAACAAACGCTGAACGCATTTTTGCCGGACGTGGTGCTGCAACTCACTTTGACCGATCTGGGCCGTAAAGACACTCGCCTGGAAAAAACCTTGCCACTCATGGTGTCCAAAGGACTGTCCCGTTTACAACGAATGCAGTCCGACGACGGCGGCTGGGGTTGGTGGACCGCCGAAACCAGCGACCCTTATCTTACTTCGTTGGTGGTCTACGGGTTGCTTTTGGCACTCCAGGGCGGTTTCGATGTGGATGAAGAAATGATGGAACGAGGCCTGCAGCGGCTGACGGGCTTTCTTGACGAAGGCGGATTCAGCGACGAAGCACGGGCAAACCTGTTGTTTACATTGGCGCATTCTCCCGACCATAAGGATTTCGTGCACAAAGCACTTGGGTCGTTTGCGGACACATCGACTAAGTTAAGCACGCATGCGCTGGCGAGCATCGTTCTCGCCGCTTACGCGGTTGACCACGATGCTGCAAACGGCTGGGCGGACCACCTGATTTCGAGAGCGGTTCGCAAAGGCGACGAGGCGTTGTTTGCCGCAACGGCAAGCAAATCGGGGTGGGTAGACAACGGGTACGAAACCACAGCAATGGCGCTGCGAGCAGTACTTCGCCGGGACCCCAAACATCCCGTCGTCACCCCAGTGATTCAATATTTGGTGCGCCAACGCCGCGGCGGCATGTGGGATACCACCAAAGATACGGCTCAGGTGATCATCGCACTGGCCGATGTGTTGTTAAAAACCGGGGAAGCGTCTTCCACGTATCAAGCCCGCGTAAAATTGGACGGAAAACAGATCGCCACCTTGGATGTTCAACCGGGCTCCACGATTCGCGAAAACGTCATTGTGGGTGCTGCCGACCTCCCTCCCGGCGAGCACACATTGGACATTCAAATGGAAGGAACCGGAACGTTCTATTGGTCCGGCGCGCTTAGTTATGGGGTCGCGCCAACCCCCAGAACCAACGGTATTCGTGTACAACGAACCTACCGACGGATTTCTGTCGACGCGTTGCCTGACGGTACGTTCAAAGAAAACCTGCATCCGATTGGCCCGGAAGGGGTGCAATCCGGTGACCGATTACAAGTGGACGTAACCATGGAAGCCGACAATGAGGTGCCGTTTGTCATCGTGGAAGACCCGTTGGCGTCCGGCGCCGAGGTCTTGCCGGGTACGTTTACCAATCCCGCCGGCAGTGGTGGGTGGCCCTATTGGGCGAGCCACTTTGAAGTCCGTGACCAGAAAGTCGCGGTGTTTGCTCGTTATCTACCCAAAGGAAAATCCGAGTTATCCTACCGAGTTACGATGGAGGTACCCGGGCAAATCACCGCGTCTCCTGCTGTTGCCCGCAACATGTATGTGCCTGATATCAACGGAAACAGCGCGGCCACAACAGTCGTGGTTCATCCTCGGTAACATACGTGCTCATATCTTTGAGTCTGAGAGGGTCAGCGGAAATAGATAAGTGAACCCTGTTCGGCTAATTTAGGCTGCCTTGGCCATGCCCCTCCTTGCGGCATATGCCCGATATTGCCTCA
>JABWCM010000424.1 GCA_013360285.1 Myxococcales bacterium | reverse complement strand
CGTCCCAACCCTCGTATCTGTCCTGGCGACCCTGCACGTAACGGTAGTGTCCAGCGAACATGGTGCATCGCTGACGGGTCAGGCATGCCAATGCTGCACAAGCGCCGAGTTACGCGGCGGCCATTGGTGATATTAGCCGTATGTTATATGATTCTCGTCTGCACTTACGTCAACGCCACGGAATTGTGTTCCAAAAGCTGGGGCAACATTACACCGCCGGACGATCTGAGTGTTGTGGACGTGCAGTGTATGTTGCTGTCGTTAATGGCCGCCGATCCCCCGAATTGTCTCTCTGGTGACCCGGATATCAATTGTAGCGGAACCGCTGATGTACTCGACTTACAGCTTCTGCTGCTGAAAGTGCTTGACGCGCCACCGGGTTCGAATTGCGATACCGACGCGGATGGGTGTCCCGATACTTGTCTGAAGGACGGAATTGGGGGTTGTAAAGAGTTCTGCCGGATCTGGGGAGACGCGAACACCACGGTGTATTGCCCCTTGAGAGTGGCGGCCGGAAGTTGTTGTTCTAAGGACAACAAAGCCGTAAACATGCTCGTGAAGCTGGAATATCCACAGTTCCAAGTTACTCCCGTGGGATTGTATGAGCACGGCTGTTCGCAGACTTCGGTGAATTGCTCACCAAAATCGCTCTGGCAGACATCGGCTACGCAATACTTTTGGCCAGCGTTCACGGGATCGTTGACGACATTTTCCCCGACCCACGATATTGTCTTGAACCCGGCATTTTCTCTCGCGAAAGGCGAATTTGCACTTTCAATTGTGGCTTGGCCGAAACAGTATTCTGTCCCGTTTTCGACCGCCCAATATGACATGGGAGGAACCATCATGGGGCAGGAGGAGGTGTTGGGAATCGGCTTCAAGTTGCTGGTGCCTATCGCTGAGACCGAACCAGTGAAGGTGTGTTTCATTACAGGTGTGGTCGATGCTCCATCAATGATTCCGATTGCCTTTCCGTGGGTCAACCTCGACCATGTCTTTGTTTGGAGCACCTATTCGTGCGGTTGTGCGGTGTGTGACTGAACTATAGTGGACCCCGCTTTTTGTATCCGTTCAACGAACCGCGTCGTTGACATCGTCGGTTGTTTCGTTTTTTGTCGCGACTTCCGCTTCGAGCACGGCGCCGACGTAGGCTTCGTTGATACGCCGGAACGGGTTCTTTTGGAGTTTGGCTTTCACCTCCGGCCTCGTTGCGGTTTCCTTCCAATAGACGGGGGCCAGTTGGAGGGCGTTGTTTTTGGGCCACCGGGTATCAAACAAAACAGGTCCCGCAAGTATGACCAGGGTTCGATTTCGTGAAGTGGGCAGGACGCCAGGAGAGACACGAAGCGGGCATTGGCCTCGGCCCCGTCCTCGCTTCCCACGAACAGCCAGTTTTTTCTGCCCACCGCTTGCCTGCGGAAGGGCGTTTTCGCTCGCATTGTTGTGGAGCGGCAGGCGGCCGTCCGTCAGAAAACGTTCCAGCGCTTTTTGCTGATTGAGGGCATAGGTCAGCGCCGCTTTCATGGGCGAGTCGTCCAGCGGTTTCGATCGCTCTTCGGTGCACCACTCAAAAAACGTTTCCACGATCGGCGCCGAACGTTCCTCCCTGTGACGCTTCCGCTTTTCCGGTGGGGACTTGGTGTGTTCGCTTTCGATGTGAAACAACTCCCCAATCCACTCGATGGCTTTCCGCGAACGCTCCGGGTCGCTGGAAATCGTTTTCACAAAGTAACGCCGCACATGCGCCCAGCAACCTACCTCCGTCCTCAAGTCCCCCGAGTACAAGGGGTCATAAATCGTGGCGGCGTCCGCCACCAAATACCCCCGAACAACCGGTGGACCGTCTTGGTGTCGTGTTTCTCCGTAAACGCATACAACACATGCAATTGGGGGGCGATGACCACAAAAAAGCGAGTTTGTGAAAAAATATGGGGACGGATTTGGACGCGGGGATTTTGGCCCCGATGCCCGGAGAAAAACCGAGTCATATCGGGAATATGGCGCAGGGTTTTTCGGAACCAAGGCGGCCAAAAGCCACCGCCCAAAGCCTGCGCAGCTATTTTTTCACAAACTCTCTGACGTTTGAGGAGCGTTTTGGCTTGATGGTCGACCGGGAGTGGGGGAGTGGTCGGAGCGGGATGCGCGCCAACTGAAGGTCCGGATCACCCGTGCGCAGTTGCGGGAGAATGCGAGTATAGAGGATATCGATTATGCGCACCCGCGAAACTTAGACCGGTCGGTCATTCAGCGTTTGTCCAACTGTCGGTGGGTGCGTGAGTGTGAAAACCTGCTGATTACGGGTACATCCGGACTTGGAAAGACCTGGTTGGCCTGTGCGTTGGCTCAGAAGGCGTGTCGCGATGGCCACACCGCCCTGTATACAAGGGCGCCTCGTTTATGGGAGGAGCTTGCGGTCGCGCAAGGAAGTGGAACGTTCGCGAAGACCATCGACCGGCTGTCACGCCCCGCCGTTCTGATTATCGATGATTTTGAGGCTGTGAAAAAATATGGACGTGACCCAAGTCAGCCGATTTTGAGCCCCATTGGCTTTGAAAAAGTTGAGTAATATCAGGCATATTGCGAAACTTTTTTCGGAGACAATGGGGCCAAAAGTGGCCGGAATTGGGGCACGTAGCTATTTGTTCACAGCCTCTTTGGGTTGGCCATCCTTTCGGACCAGGAAAGAAGGCACTTTCTCGAAGTGGTGGAAGCAAGGCACAATTCCCGGTCCACAGTGGTAGCGAGTCAACTCGAGGTCAAGCACTGGTATGACGTGGTAGGCGAAGCAACGGTAGCGGACGCGGTGCTGGATCGGCTCGTCTCCGGTGCTCATCGGATTGAACTCAAAGGCAAAGAAACGATGCGGAAAAAGAAGCGGCGGGCAGACGAGGGGTAGGACAGAGCGTGGGTGTCGGCAGAGGTCGAAAGTTGTCGATCACGATTCCGATGGTGCTATCGATTTGACACGAAAATGGAAGGGTGGCAAAAACGCAAAGGCGTCGCTTCGCTCCGACGGGAGGATCGGAGCCCTTCGGATTGGGTGATCGGAATCCTTCGGAATCCCCGATCGGATCGTTTCGGAATCGGTGATCGGATCGAGTGGAATACGCATAAGATCCTACGTATGAACGAAGCCCACGTCGGCGCCGTGCTCGAAGCGGAAGTCGCGACAAAAAACGAAACAACCGACGATGTCAACAACACGGTTCGTTGAACGGATACCGAACGGCCGTCGCCCCCGCTGTCGTTGCGTCACGCCGGCGGGAGACGCGAGACGCATCGGGGCTCCGCCCGGCGGCGCATGCACTGTGCGGCGTGATGCGACCGTTGTGAGACATGGGTTCGGTCGGAATGGGGTGGTTGGTTACAGCAATGAGCACCGCGCTATGGTGACGCGGTGAGAGTCACGTCGACGCGAGTGGTGGCCGTTTTCCGCCATTTGCACTTTGGATGCTGTGGGGCCAGCGTGACATTGTCCACCTTCTTGGTCTGGTAGCCGCTCGAAGACACGGATAGCTGAAATGGGCCCGTTTTGCTATCACCGCCTTCGTAGGCGCACTCCGTGCTCGTGGCCGTCCACCACGGCACATTGCTCAGTTGCTGTTTGACTTCCTCATTGTCCAACAGCAACACGGTTGCGACGCACAACTGTTCGCCGGCCTCGTTCTCGACGAACACTATCAAATCCGGCACCAATATACCCCCACACGCACCCTCCCCGTCGGTGTCACACCTCGCGGCACATTGCAACAAAACACCACAAAACAGTACTAACGGCGCAGCCTTGCGACCCGAAAAGGAGGTCATACCGGATAGGAATGGTTTCACGTATCCTCTCCACGAACGAAGTCGGAAATCAAATTGCCCGATGGAACTTCCAAACGGCGGCTACTTTGTCGTCCCGAAGGCCCACCCAAAGTACTCCAGCGCCAAGCTGAACAACAACAGCATCGCGCCACCGCCTGAGGCATGATTCCACTTCTTGCTGGAACTCGGTTCCACCACGTCTCCCGAACCATGTGTCGCTTGGACGCCCACGATTCTCGGTCCCGCCAATACGCCAAGCGGCCATCCGAAAATGGGTCCCCCGGACATCCCATCCAGAAAGTCCATCCCGTGAGCCAACCGCAGACCTTTGACGTTGTCTCCCTTGGTCTGGGAGTCCGCGATAGTACCGTTCTGGTGAACGACGGGGTCGCCTGTTTGGAACCCGACGGGTGTGTACTTGCCTGAATTAGGATACCCGCCTGCATTCCAGATCGGTAGGCCGTTCCAGTTCTTGCTGTAGTTTAGGAGTTGCATCCATCCGGGTGGACTAAAGGTCTTCGTGGATGGCAATTCGACCGAAAGAAACGCGTAATCGAATGCCTGTTCGAACGGAGAAATTGAGTTAGGATCAGCGATGTGGTTCCATCTCATTACCCCGCGGACCGGAAGCGCCGGCGGTGAATTGAGGTCGGTGGATGCGCCCGGACGAAATGATATGGGCGCAAAAATACTGCCATCCGCTCCGTAGCAATAAACCGCCTGCGTGAAATTTGCGCCCATTGACGACGATAAGATGTGATTGGACGTAATGACCACGGACGAGGAGACAAAGGCACCCGTTCCTCCTGACCCAACGCCTGTCGAATTAAAATGGTCGGCCACGACTCGCCCGATCGTATTCCATGGGTACTGATTGGGAACGTACTCTGTCAAATCAGAAGGCAGAAATACGGTTCCACCGGGTTCGTTGCGTTCCGGAAAGAGAGCGTCGTTCGCGAGCGTTCCGACGTGTGCGCCCATACTGGGTGGAGGCTGTTGCTGTCTCCTCACCGCCCGCGGTGGTGTCCCGCTGGCAGACCGAGCGAGATCGCGCGGAGGTGGGGGCGTCTCGTTAGGAATTCTCCGTAGCATGTCATCCGGCAGCCGGTCCGCGTGTACGATGACGTCAACGAAGCCCGCGCGATACGTGATTTCAAGGGCATCTTGTAATTTCCCAAGTACCCCGTGCCGCGGAACCCCAGAATGCGCACGGGAACCTCTGGGCGGCCTATTGCACTCAGCGTGGCCATTTCGTTCGACGCCATGAAACGGTTGGCGTCCGTCTATGAAGGTTCGGCCATAGTCATGGGCTGTGACAATTGTCGGTCTCCGCGCCATCACGCACCTCCTTGATTTCCGCAAACATGAGCTGGTTTCATCACATTTCCCCTCACCGCTCCCTCACCGACATCCACACACGGAAGGTGAGCGAGTAGTTTGTGGATGCGTACACGCT
>JABWCM010000211.1 GCA_013360285.1 Myxococcales bacterium | reverse complement strand
TAGACCTTATTTGTTCTCAACAGGGCGTGCCATGCTTCGGAAAAAAAATCACCATCCCCGAATCTGCCGGCGCTTCGGCATTCTTGCCCACAAACTCGTGAAAAATCCAGGTCAAATTCTACGGTTTGGGTGCCATGATGTTGTTGCCCTTCGGCAACATGACTGCGGGTGATAACGGCCAGTTTACTTGGCAAAGACCAGCGTACACGGCATCAATAAGATAATCGTAATCTCTGCCGCCCGTGTCTTGGCCATCGGATGCTTGATTGGTCGTCACAAACACGTCCAGTCCCTCCGGCAACACGCAACGTCGTGTGCCTGTCGCAGCAGAGTCGACCGTGTAGTCCCCTGTTGCGGCAGAAACGATTGGAACACGATAGCTGGTCGTCAATATACATTGTTGATTGTTCACGGTCGCCGCGGATACCGGGAAACTTGGGGCAGACGCATAAACACAATCGTAATTTGTCGGACAACAGGTCCCACCTGGGGGACAGGTAAGGCTGCCGTCCCATGGATTGCTGGGCGCCCATTTTGCGGTGCACGTTGGATTGCTCGGGTGCACCGTCCAGCCGATTTGACGCACCGAAGACCGGGCGCCAACCCATTGTCCGTTATGGCTGGAGGACTGGCTGAAACTTAGCCGTCTGCGGCCGTATCCCGGATAATTGGTTCCAAAACCGACGATAAACTTCTTCATAAATCTTAAGTAGAGATCGGCTTCGATAATCATCGCGCCGGCGCTTGCTTCCATCAGGTCGCCGTTGAAACCGTATGGAACCTGACCAATGTTTCCGAATCCGTCGATGATCCCCAACGAAAAGTCACAGGTTCCCATGGCGTTGGGTTGGCAAACCGCACCTTTTTCGTCGTCAGCGGGGGGATTCCAAACCCCTCCGGAAAAATCTCGTGGTTGTAGTTCAGCCGGGTCAGTTTGTGTGCCAACAGGGTCCTTCGGATTCGGTGTGCGGGCCAAAAACGCGCCGTATCGTGATCGGCCAGCGCCCCACTCGTTCGGATCGCCTGGCCAGCCGCCAAGGTGTAACTTAGTAAATTCGTCCAAAAGGCTTCCAAGGTGATCGGTGTGATGATCTGTGGCACCGGCCCAGTCGTAGCCATATTCCCAGTCTGTTTGCCCCTTCATGTGTTCGGCAATCACACCTAAAAAGACAAACCCCAGGTTTGAATAGGCCGACGGTGTCGTTCCCGGAAGTTGTTCGAGAATCCGTCCAGCTTGGGCTAGAATGTATTCATAAGAGGATACGCGTTCACTTAACACTCGGGGTCCAATGGTTCCGAGCGGTGGTTCCGGAAATGCAGGATTCACTTTATGTAGTGCTGGTCCCACGTCCAATATGTTGTCAAAGTTGGGGTCGTGATAACCGCGCAATTCAAATAGGTTCGCCAGCATCGTTGTCTGAGAAGTAGTGCCCCTTGGCAGCCCGGAGGTATGACCGAACAGATGACCGAGTGTCATGATAATCCATCGCGTATCGGTGCCATTGGGGCCGATGTACCATGCGTTGTTGGGATCGATTTGGCGACAGGTCGCTCCGAGAAAGCCGACGGCACATTGGCAAGCGAAGTTGTTGGGGCCGATTTGAACGCACGTGCCGCCGTTGTAGCAGATATTGCCGGTTTGTCCGTCGCAAGCCGATGGGCCGGTGTTGTCGTTCAACGGGAACGTGACTGGGGCCGGGACGGTTCCGATCTGACACGAATACAACTTGGTTATCTTATTAAATTTGCAGGTACCCAGGATGTCGCGCAGTTCCTTGGGCACGAGGTCAATGTCGACGTCAAGAATGCGGACGTTTTCTACGGCCTGATCCACTTTGGCTCGCCATGTTGCGTAGTTGTTGTCGTCCGATGGGTCGGGTAGACGACCTTGCAGATAAAGTCGCCATTCAATGACTTGACGAACCATTGCTGCGGTGAACGCCTTCGTGTTGCTTCCGACCCTCACCGGGCTGTTGGGCCACACCGGTGTGGCGTTGGGGTCGGCTGCGCCGCAATCCACACCGGGGCGGCCCGAAGTGCTTCGCCCCGTGTTTCGTCCGTAACCGCGCCGATAAATCGGAATCCCTTTCCAGTTGATGCCCAAAACGGCGCCACCGGTGCAGCGATCATACATGAACTGAAGAATGCGTTGGTCAACCGGTTTGAGCGTTGGGTTGGGGGTACCGGTAACCCAGGGCATTTGAGGTCCAGTGTACGAAAGCCCGAGCGTGGTGCCCTGGTTCGGACAGCAAGCCGGATAGACTTTGATCGTTGAAACGTCGAAGCCTTCGGGCATGGAAGTCGGCGCAAGAAATATCGCTTCACCAGATCCGATTGGGAGCAATGTGCCGGGGCCAGAGACGAACTCCCAAACAAGGGTATCGTGGGTGCCGACACCCAGGGCCTTGGCGGAAAGAACAGTAGATCCACCAACTTCCAGTACTCCGTCGTGCCCGGACACCTCGTATGCAGCAACCGGTAGATCGTTCGCGCAATCTTCTCCGGACGCGCCAGGATCGCATAAACAGATGACTGAGTTTTTGTCTTCAATCTGGCATTTACCACGATTTGAGCACAAATTGTTGGCACATTCTTTTGGATTGAGGCACATACCATTGATTTCGAAGTTCCCCGAACCACATCGCCAGCAACTGGTTCCTTCCCACCCTGGTTCGCAGATACAGCCTGAGGGACCACCGGTTGGGTCTTCGTAGTATTCTCCGTGAATACAAGGATTTGCCGTTTTATCGAGGACACAGGAAACCTTACCCGTCGCGTCGGACACCAAAACCAATCCTGGGCCACAACTGGCGCAGTCAAATGCCGGATCGAGGTCAGGGTGGTTACATTTGCAGATTGCGCCTAGGTTGCTGACCGTGCAGATTCCGTTGTTGTTGCACGTGTTTCCCGAGCAGGTCTCATCGCACCACGTACCGCCCCAGCCGCTGTCACACTTACATTGGGCGATTCCGGTCGTGTCGATGCACGTACCGTTGGCACACGATGTTGCTGTACACACAACTTTGGGGACGCATGTCTGGTTGTTTTCCACAAAGCCGTCGGCACAGTTTTCGCATCGGGTACCGGAAAATCCCTCGTTACAGTCACATGCCAACGTTTCTCCGTCGTCAACGCAGTCGCCGCGATTGCCGCACAACGCCTCGGCACATTCGGTACCCGGAACACATCCTTCGGTAGTCATGGTAAGATAAGGTGCGCATTCGTTGCAGTTATCACCAGTATGCCCTGGATTACAAAGGCATAATGGTGTTCCCCGGGAGTCATCACACGTGCCAAATGGGCCACATTGGCCAACGGCGCAAGAGGTGTTTTTGACACAGCTCAAAATGGATGGTGTCGACGTAACCATGTCGGCGGTCGTTCCATCGGTATGATCACCACTTTCCACGATATCCAATGTACCGTCGGCTGCTACCGCGTGCCATCCGTCGGCGCACTTGTCACATCGTCGGCCGGCATAACCGTTGGCGCATTGGCAGATATATTTGTTGCCGGCGGATTCGATGCAGGTTCCGACTCCGTTGCATGGGGTCGTGTCCAATGGGCTACATGTACTACCGGGTGCCAACGAAATGCAGCCGACATTCGGCAAACATAGATCGGCGGTTGCCGGGTTTTTGTCGTCGCACTGGGCCGCTCCTGTGGGATCACACGGGATTGGGCTTGGTTCACAACCCGCAGCCAGTTCGGCGAGCCATGTCGGTACCGGCCGGCTTATCGCTTCAAGTGTTTGTTTTAGCTTTAAAGCCGCCCGTGCTTCCTTCGTGCAGGTTGAACCGGTCGGTGGAGGTGTAGGTTCTTGTGCCGCCGCCCTCGGTGGGTTCATAGACACGACGAGTAGCAACAAACATAAGGTCATCCAGAAATGGAAGGTTCGCATTGTATTCTCCAAAAACAGGTTGCCGTTGAGGCGCAGTCAAACATGGGTGTCGATCGATTGACGTCCGACACCACATGAACAGACCTTATCCATTTGGAATCGATCACTCATGACCGTAGGATGACCAAACCATGACCAAAACGTGACCCCGCAAAATTTATCGTCAAATGAGGTCCGTTCGCGCCCATTCGGTAAACCATACTACGGCGAAGAAACCGCCGGTGATCATAAAGTATAGAAAGGCCTTATTTGGCGACGAACACAACACGTTCTCTGTTTGTTGGCGATGTTTTGTGGTTTTTGGTTTATCGGAAGTTGTGTCGGACACTTTCGGCTCACGCCAAGTGTTTCTACAATGCGGCCGCTTGTGTGATCGAAGAATGTGGTGTTTTTGGCGAAACGTGGGGTTAATTCATCGGAGTATTGATGAAATACCAAGAAAACCAACTTAGTTTTACCTGATAGGTTTGTCCAGCGTGAACCATCGAACCCAATTGATCGGAACCATCGACAAAGTGAACTATGTACACGAGGAATCCCACTTCGCTGTGGCGAGATTGATCGGTACACAAGGTGTTGCTGGTACCGTACATCAGGATGTGCGGGTGGTGGGAATCATGCCGCATCTTCAGCCAGGCCAGGAAGTAGTACTGGATGGTCAGTGGGAGACGGATCCTCGTTTTGGTCGCCAATTTAGGGTCAGCTCATTCCAAATTACCTTGCCCCAATCCAAAGAAGCCGTACACCGTTACCTCTCTTCTGGGCTCATTCCCGGTATCGGTCCAGCATTGGCAGGCCGGCTCGTGGCGCAATTCGGGGTCGACACATTGAGTGTAATTCGCGATACACCGGAGCGGTTACGCGAAGTGAACGGAATCGGCGAACACCGGCTCCGGCTGATTCAACGATCTGTTGCCGAGCAATTCGGCGCCCAAAATGCAATCGTGTTTTTGACCGGTCTCGGATTGACACAAGGGCTGTCGCTGCGGCTGCTCAAATTGTATGGCACCGAAGTGGTCAACATCATTCAAACCGATCCTTACCGGCTATCCGATGAGGTGGCGGGCATCGGTTTTCGGCGTGCAGACGCGATCGCAATGAGTGCGGGTGTTGACAAAGCCTCACCCAAGCGAATCATGGCCGGAATTGCGTACATTATGGCGATGGCGATCGACGAAGGTCACTGTTGTCTTCCTGAGTCTATCTTAATAGAACAGTCATCTAAACTACTTGATCTTGACGGGTCATGGGTCGCCAGGGGTCTTGCTACACTTCTTATGGCAGGGCGGGTAGTCGCAGATACCAACGCCGATCACACGAGGGTTGTTTATAGTTCGTGGCTGCATGAATTGGAATGCGCCGTGGCTCGCGAAGTCGTGCGGATAGCCCAAACGCAAACTGATTTGTCGCTCGGATCCCCAACGTTGTTGGTTCAGGCTGTCGAAAAACAACTGGGGTTGACTTTGGCGCCGGCGCAGCGGGACGCCGTCTTTGCGGTGTTGTCGTCTCCGTTGGTGGTGATCACTGGAGGCCCGGGGACAGGAAAAACGACTGTGGTTCGGGCAATATGCGCAGTCTTGGGCGAGTTGGGAGAAAAACTTACGCTGGCCGCACCCACCGGCCGTGCAGCCAAGAGATTGGGCGAAGTGACCGGGTTTCGTGCGTCTACGTTACATCGAACCCTTGAGTTTAGCCCCAATGCCGGCGGATTTGTGCGCAACGAGGACAACCCCCTTGACGTTGCCGTGCTGATTGTTGACGAAGCCAGTATGGTGGATGTGCCGCTGATGGCAAGCCTTGTCAAAGCCCTTCCAACCAATTCAAGGTTGGTGCTGGTGGGTGACGTGGCTCAATTGCCGTCCGTTGGGCCGGGGATGGTGTTGCAGGACGTAATCCATTCCCAAGTGGCGCAGGTAGTTCGTCTTACCCGGGTGTACCGCCAAGGAACCGCGAGCCTCATTGTAGAGAACGCACACCGCGTGTTGGTAGGTGAGATGCCGATCAACGCCGAGAAAGGGCAAGATAGTGACTTTTTTTTCATTGAACGCGAAACGCCGGACCAAATTATCGAAACACTTCGGACGATTATTACCAAACGACTTCCGAACGCGTTTTCAGTACATCCCGTTGACGATATTCAGCTTTTGGCACCGATGCAGCGATCTGAATTGGGTGCAAAAAATCTTAACAGCCTGATGCAGGATTGGTTAAATCCTGGAAATCCCACCACCGACAAGGGTGCGGGGCGGTTCCGTGTGGCGGACAAGGTCATGCAGATCCGGAACAATTATGACAAGGATGTGTTCAACGGGGACATGGGCCGCATCGTCGATGTGGACCTGATATCGAAAGTAGTTACCGTTCGGTTTGATGATCGTGTGTTGGTATATGACGGAGCTGAGGTGGACGATTTGGAACTTGCGTACGCGATTACCGTACACAAAAGTCAGGGGAGCGAATATCCAGTTGTGGTCCTTCCAATACACGAGCAACACTTTATGATGCTTCGTCGGACACTCTTGTACACCGCGTTAACCCGTGGAAAGAAAATTGTGATACTGACAGGTTCTTCCCGCGCGGTTCGCCGCGCCGTGAGTCGGGACGACGCGACACATCGCTATGGCTATCTCGAAACTCGGATCCGAGCTGCCGCCGAGCGGGTTGGTGATTGAATTGGCGATGAGTCAGACAAAATTGGTGAGGTTGGTTATTGTTCCCAGAAAATGCCATTGTTTTTCTCGATATCAACGGACAGTTGACGCCGGCCGTCGCCGTATCCGCCGACAGCAACGCCGTTACCGTGTGGCTGAGTGACAAACAACCACAGAAAATCAAATTAGAACGTGTGCTTAGAGTGTCGCGCACCAAAGTTAGTGGCTTTGCATCTACACCAACGAAGGCCCTAACGGAGGCAAATGCCTACCTCAAGACGGTCCGCGATGTCGTGGCGGAACTCGACTTGCAGGCGTTGTGGGAGTTGCTTGTGGAGGAAGGCGGCGAGTATGCCCTTGATTTCCTTGCCGGGTTAGCAACATCGCAACAAGGAGATCTGGCCGCCGATGCTATGGCGATTTGTCTTCTCGAAGACAAAGTTTATTTTCGCGCCGCCAAGAACGGTTTTTCGCCAAATCCCGTACGGTCCGTCGAGGCGAAAAGAATACAGCAGCATGCGGTTTCGCAACAGGAGCAAGAAGAGAGTTGGGCTGTTGCCCTGATCGGCCAACTTCTTTTGGCACCGAGCACACCGGCGGAGTTTCCGGAACCGTTAAGGAAGTATATTCAGTTGTTACGTGATCATGCGCTTGCTGGCCCGGACCATCCCAAAGGGGCAAAGGCTATCGCGTTGTTAGAGAAAATCGATGGTGGCCACGTAGATGCTACTTGGTTACGTGCTTTTGACATTCTGGTGCGGCTTGGGGTGTTTCGTGAGCATGAGAATCTCGATTTGATACGCCACAGGCTTGTAGAAGAGTTTCCGGCCCCTTGCTTGGATGAAGCCGTACGACTTCAAGCAAAATTTCAATCGCCCGTTGTCTGGCCGTCTTATCGTGTGGACTTACGAGACGTGTCGTTTGTGGCGATTGACGACGCGGACACCCGCGACGTTGATGACGCTCTGACTGCACATCAATTGGAAAACGGCGATATTTGTGTTTCGGTGGCGATCTCCGACGCCGCGGAATTTGTTGAATTTCACTCCGCCTTGGGCACGGAGGCGCGCCGGCGGGCTTCTTCACTTTATTTGCCAGACCGAATTATTCCCATGCTTCCGCCGCTGCTGTCTGAACATGCCGTCAGCTTAACACCACATCGTGAGCAGGCGGTGCTTGGATTTTCGTTTGTTGTGCAAGAGGACGGGACTACACGCGATTTTGCTGTTGTTGAGGCCATAGCTAACTTAAGAACACGATTAACCTACGACGACGTAGACGCTGTTCTCGCTGAGCCCGGCCAGTCCACCTACGCCTCGGCGTTGTCATTGTTGGAAAACGCCGCATTGCGGTTGCGCCGCCGGCGCCGTCGTCAGGGTGCGTTGCTGCTGCGTCAGCCGGACTTCAAAATCAAGGTGGCATCCGACGGCAAAGTCTTGATTCAGAAGTTATCGCCGGATCTCAGGAGTCAAGTGCTCGTCTCTGAAATGATGATAACGACTTGTGCACTGACGGCCGAATATTGTCGGCGAGTAGGCATTCCTACGGTTTATCGGTGGCAAGATGCTCCGGAAGAAGGTGTGGATATTTCCGAAGACCAGCAAGCGGATCCTGTTGCCATTCACCAGATGTTGAGACGGATGCGTCGTGCTGAATTGTCGTTGCAGGCGCGTCCACATTATGGGCTGGGTGTTCCTGCATATACTCAGGTGACGTCTCCCATTCGCCGGTACCAAGATTTGGTGATGCATACGCAAATCAAAGGGTACCTGCGAGATGGACATTCTCCGCTCGGCGAAAAAGAAATGTTGACTGTTTTCGCCGAAGTCGAAAATGTCGGTAGTATGTATAACCGACTCGAGAAGGACGCAAAACGATACTGGACACTGCATTATCTTCGCGACAAGATAGGCGAGGTTGTTCACTTAGCAGTGTTGCGGGACGTGGGAAAAAGGTTTCTGGTTGAACTCGTGGACTACGGAATTCAGGAAACCATCAGCCCGACAAGGGATATTCAGGTCGGGTCTCGTATTGAGGCGGTCATCGCCGAGTCTTTGCCACGTCGGGACCGTCTCATTTTGCGAACCTAACCTGCCGTTTCTCATAAGGTTGTACGCGAGAGTGGCGAGGCGTCGGCAGCCTTACGTTTTTGAAAAATCCGGGTTAGGTGGCCGCCAAGGGTGGTCCGGTCCCAGCAACTCGCCGATCGACTTTCTTTTCTGATAAACCCAAATCGCGACGAAAAAAAAGGCAATCGCCGCAAACTGACCTGGGGTAAGGCCTGCATAACGTTTGTCCGCGGTGCGCAGAAAGTCGAACAAAAATCGGACCGGTGCGTACAAAATGCCAAACATGGTAAGATACCAGCCGGTAAATTTAGGTTTGTTACGCTGGGTGTAAAAGTAGGCGCTGACCGCTACTGCCCACAAAAACTCATAAAAACCAAGATCATGGCGTGGTCCGGCATCAAAATGTTCGGTTTTGGGGTAGTTGATAGCCAGGAAAAAATCGGTCGGTAATCCAGGGTGGTCGTGAGCCACCGAGCAGCCGAGTCGCCCGAAGATCCACGCAAAAACGAATCCATAAATGACTGCGTCTGCGTGCGGCCAAAACGGGAGTTTACGTCGATAGAAGTAAGCAAATACACCGGCGGTTCCCCCAACGAATCCCCCAAACGAGCTGATCCCATCCCAAAACTTGAGCAAAACCAATGGTTCTTCCAGCACACGCTCAGGAAAATAGAACAGAATAGAGTAAAGATGGGCAACGATAAATCCCGGTACGACCGCCCACGTGGCCATCTCCGAAATCAGATTTCGATTCATTCCGAGCCGTTCCGCACGTTTTCCGGCGATGATGGTACCGACGATGATTCCGGTGGCGACCAAGGCACCAAAGGGGTAAATCTGTAACGGGCCATAGATTTTGAGCGGGGGGATGTCGATATAGGGTAACAAGCAGTTGCCTCCTGGTTGCGCGAGTTTCCATGATTTGATTCGCGGATGCAACCTTCGGTGATTTACAAATCAAACACAATGGTCGCCGCAAGGTTGCCGTCGGCCAGCGTTTGAACGGTTAGTCCGTGATAGGTTGCTGATTTTACTTCTGTTTCAAGAACTACCTGCTCCAAATTGAGGGTTGTGGCCTCGTATCGAATGAGATAACCGTTGTCACATGGTTCAGCAGATGCACGTTGTACGAAAACGTCTTTCGTCGCGAGCAAAAAGAGGACTTCATTGAGCCATTGCACCAATACTCGTTCCGGGTCCTGGGTGGCAATCTTCATTTCCCCGGCCGTGTTGATCGCCCAACGTTGGCTCCCAGCGAGAATCGACACCAACGCTTGAGTTGCCGTGTCAATGAGTTCCGAATAATTCCTGGCGACAACTTCAACCGCTGTATCTGCGGTGTGTCCTACGATGTGGTAGTAGGGAACCGACGGGCTGTGAGTAGACGACATCACAGGGTACTCCGCCAGGATAACGCTCGATATTGCCATTCGTGGGGCATACGCGACGTTGGACACGACAAACCGACCGACATCGACTCGCAGATAGCGTCCACAACCGCTTCCCGAAGCGTTGTTTTGCCGGTTTCGTTGTCGATGCTGGTCATCGTTACCCAATGCAGCCCACACGGGATGATTCGCTGAAAAAATGACAGATCGAGCGAATAGTTTAGCGCAAATCCATGTTTGGTGATTCCGCGTTGGACAGCTACCCCAAGGCTGGCAATTTTGCGGCCGTTTGTCCATACGCCTGTAAAAGGTGGGTTGGTCGTGGCCGAAACACCCAGCCGGCTCAAGGCAGTCACAACAACTGTTTCGAGAAACCGCAAATAACGAAGAACATCGTTGGCGAACAGATTCAAACCGAGGATTGGGTAGACAACCAACTGACCGGGTCCGTGGTAGGTGATGTCTCCTCCCCGATCAACATCAAATACCGGAACAGGCTGTCCGTGTGAATCGATTGGTTCGATGATGTGTTCGCGTCCCCCCCGTCGGCCGACTGTGAATACATGGGGGTGTTCGAGAAGCATCACGACATCGTATGGCAACTCACCGGAGGCGCGATGGTCCAACACGGCGTTTTGAAGGTTCCAAGCATCAGTATAGGCAACCGTTCCAAGGTCCCATATCCACACCGGCGGGTTGGTCATGGTGCGGCAGTTCCCGTCTTAAATAACCAATCCAAGCCGATTACTTCCACTGTTCCGCCGCGGCTCTCCACCAGCGGGCGTAATGAGTCGGCGAGATCGGCGTTCGCAACGGCGACAAGCAGCAGACCGTCGACTGGGATTGTTTTTTGTGCCACCGTTTTGACTTTGGCGGTATTTACGTTGGCGATGGCTACCGGAAATTGTTCCAGAAAGCTGACGGGCATATTGTCGGCACGGAGTTCCATGTGCTCGGACAGGATGTGCTGCGCAGTTTCAAATCGGAATGGGAGGCTCTCAATGATTTTCGACTGAAAGCTCTCCAGTTCTGCCTGGTCCGGCTCTTCGTTCCGAATCTTCTCCAGCTCGATTAGAGTTAATTCCACCGCGCGACGAAGGTCACCCGGCTTGACGTAGGTCGAAATCGCAATGGGTCCAGTCAGGTGACTGCCGTGAGACACGCTCAATCTTGCACCATATGTCAGTCCTTCTCTGACCCGCAGAATCTGATTGAGTCTCGATGTAAAATCCCCGCCCAAAAGTTGGGTGGTCAAACGAAACGTTGCCCAGTCCGGATCATGGTATGTCACGGTGTTCTGTCGGCCCATACGCCATTGCACTTGGCTTAACGATGCATCTTGTTTATCAACGATGACAATTCTCAAACCGGACTCGGGTTGTTTCGGTGCGGTTTTGGGTCCCACAAGAATATTGTTTTCTGTTCGTTTATCTCCCAACACGAAGGCAGCACAAGTATTCGGCAACTCTCCAGGTACACAGACTCTTTTGCCACACCCCGGTGCGTTGTCGGGGCAGTTTTCGCCCCACGACAAATCGCCCAAAAACTGTTTCGCCAGTGCAACAATCGTTTCCGGGTTCACGTCACCCGCAACACCCAATACGGAATGCTCCGGAATTACGTATCGGCGGTGGCAGTCGACAATATCCTGCTTCGTCAACGCCGAAATGGTGGCTGGATGGCCACTTGTGGGATCTCCAAAGGGGTGGCCTTCAAACAACAACATGTACATCGCTCGATCGGCCAAAGACGAGGTGTTGTCTTTCATCTGTGCAAGAGCACCCAACTGGCGTTTTTTTACTCTTTCCACGGCGTCTTCGGGAAAGACGGGGTTGCGGACAACATCAGCAAAAACGGTAAAAAACGATTCCACGTTGGCCGGATTGATGGTGGTTACGTCGCCATAGACGGAAATGGCCTGACTGCTCGACGACGCTTGTAACGACGCCCCCATGCCGTCAATCGTGTCGTTGATTTGTTGCTCGGTGAACTTCTTCGTTCCGTAAGTCAAAAGGGTGGTCATCATGGATGCTACCCCGGCTTTGTCCGACGGATCCTGAATCGACCCCGATTTCGCCATGAACCGAAATGCTGCGTAAGGGATCTGGTGGTTTTCAAACACCAAGATCACAAGTCCGTTGTCCAGTACAAACTCCTGCACTGGTGGAACTGCAAGGGGAGCCACGTCCGCCACTGACTCCGAAACGCCAAAACCTGTCATATGGATCACCGTTACCAAGGTCAGAAATATCCTTGTGCTGTTGTGAGAAATCATTGTGTTGCACCTTGGGGATGCTCTGAGGTTAATAAAAAAAAAGCTGAACGAATTTGGATGCGCTTCCTGGCTGTTTGGTGTTTTTTAGGGAATTTCAACACCCAGCCGAATTTGAGTCGAATCGTCCGAAAAAATCCTGAGAGGGTCAGCGGAAATAGATAAGTGAGCCCTGATTGGCTAATTTAGGCTGCCTTGGCCAATTCCCTCCTTGCGGCATATACTCGATATTGCCTC
>JABWCM010000210.1 GCA_013360285.1 Myxococcales bacterium | reverse complement strand
GTATCCGTTCAACGAACCGCGTTGTTGACCAGATCGTCTGCGTCCTTTTTTTTCGTGACATCTGATTCCCCAATTGCACCTACGTAGGCATCGTTGATGCGGCGGAACGGGTTTTTCTCGAGTTGAGCTTTTACGGCGGGTCTGTCCCGTGTTTCTTTCCAGTAGGCGGGTGCCAACTGGAGGATGTCGTTTTGGGGCCAGTTGGACAGCAAGCAAAACAGGTCTCTTAAATAAGCCCAAGGTTCGATTTGGTGAAGTTGGCAGGATGCCAGAAGAGACACGAACCGGGCATTGGCGGTTCCACCGTCTTCGCTTCCTATGAAAAGCCAGTTTTTCCGGCCTACCGCTTGTCTGCGGAGAGCGTTTTCGCTGGCGTTGTTGTGCAACGGCAGACGGCCGTCCGACAGAAAACGTTCCAGCGCTTTTTGCTGATTGAGGGCATACTTCAGCGCCGCTTTTATGGGCGAGTCGTCCAGTACTTTGGAGTGTTCTTCGGCACACCACGCAAAAAACCGTTTCACGATTGGCGCCGAACGTTCCTCCCGGTGGCGCCGCCGCTTTTCCGGCGGGGACTTCGCCTGTTCGTTTTCAATGTGAAACAATTCCCCAATCCATTCGATGGCTTTCTGTGACCGCACCGGGTCGCTGGAAATCGATTTGATAAAATAGCGGCGCAGATGCGCCCAACAACCCACTTCGATCCGCAACTCGTCTGCGTACAATTGGTCGTAAATCGGCGCCGCATCGGCCACCAAATACCCGCGGAAATCCCCCAACAACTGCTGTACTGTCTGGGTGGTGTGTTTTTGTGTAAACGCATACAACACATGTAATTGCGGAGCGATGACCACAAAAAAATGGGTGCCTTTACACTTCTTGAGCGCTTGCATTCGTACTTTGGTGGCATCGGTCAACAAAATAGGTTGCCGTCGGGCCTCCGCCCACATCGCCTCCACCAGCGACGACACCTTCTGACTCAAAACGTCATGCCAGGTACACAACGTGGAACGCACCACCGGCCAGTTTTCCCGGGCATAAATGCTTTCCTGACGGTAAAGGGGCAAATGGTCACACCACCGGCGCACGATGGTTTCCGCCAAAAGCCCCGGGCCGGCCAGTCCCTTGTCAATCGGCAATTCCACCGGTGGCCCAATCAGTACCGTGGTTCCTTCCGATACACCCTGCGATGCCGCCGGATCCGCCTTCCGAATGAACTTCGGACGCACGATGCGCACAACCGTCAACGAACCACGGCGGCGCTCGATGACCTCGCTCACCTCTTCCCCAATGCGAATGAACGCATCCGTTCCTTGCTGCTCCACTTCCGGGGGAAGAATCGTGATCACCTCACGGGGCAGCTCTTTCGGAACAGGTTTCCGACCCACGGGAGGGGTGCGGGGGCGCTCAGGTGACTTGGGTTCCGGTGCCGGTGCAGGCGGCGCAGACGGCGCCGATTCCCCACCCTGAAGGGACATGGTCAACAAAGACAACGCCAACACCATCCGTTCGTGAACATCCCGGTACAACTTTCGGTAATGTTCAAGCTGTTGCTTTAACTCCGCGTTGGCCAGAGTCAGCGCTCTGTTTTGTGCCACGAGTTCGGAAAGAGACGGATGGTTGGTGTCGGCTAACTTCTCATTCATAAGCGCAATATTACACGAACTGAAACGCATGAACAAGCATTATTTTGCTTATTTTTTATGGCTTTTTGTCACACCGGCGACCAGATGAGCCAACTGCGTTCCATCAATTTGAATCACCTGACCATTCCCGCCTGTGGGGAGGCAGAATTTCGCCTCATGAGCACGCTTATAAAGCAGGCAAACTCCCGTCGGGTCCCGCCAAATCGCCTTGATGTGCGACTTTGGTTTGTTCAGAAAACAAACGAGGACACCGGGGGACAGCTCCCCACCAATGGCTTGCGACGCCACATAAGCCAGCCCATCAAACGACCGCCGCATGTCGACCGGCTGTTCACAAACCAAAATACGCAAAGAGGGGGGAATCATCGCTGGACCCTCCTTTCGAGTGTTTCCAGCAATCGAGACAACGCCTTCCCATCGAAGGATTGCGGAATGCTCACTCGAACAGGACCCCAATGAAGCTCAAACGGCGCTGCCGCACAAGAGGCCGGAGATGGCACCGTCGAAGGCGGGCTACCCAGCACCAGTTCCACAAAAGAAAACGAGGGACAGCTAATCGTGGCCGGGCGGTTGCCTGGGGGACCGTCTGCGGGACCCGGACTCGACAACTTCCACTTCCACCAAGACAACGAACGAAAATTCAACCCCTGACGCGCCGCAAAATCACGACAACTCAATCCACTACGAACCGATTCGACAAAGCCATAGGTCACCTCCTGCATTGGCTCGCCGAAAGTCTGCACCGCCTCAGCGCCGTTGGAAAGGACGCGGTTCGTTGAACGGATACGGAGATCCGGCACAATTCGATACCGGCTACGATGTCAATTCCGATCAGGCGCAAACGGCGATTCAAAACTCGATTCACAAAACCTTTTGTTTTGTGCGAAATCAATCCTATCGACCAACGGAGACCGGACTGATACCCACCGCAGGGTGCGACGCGCCCGCAGCCGCCGTGGAAGCACTTACTTACGGAGGCAAAAAGCTGAAATACGGTTACGAAATCTACAATGAGATTCTGCCGGGACCCAAACGCGACGAATTGAAATCGGCGGGAGAGTTGGTCGACTACCGGTTAAGGGATGGCAAAACGAGTTTCCGGTTGCGGGACAGCGCCTTACGATACATGCACACCGCCGATTCTCCGTTTGCATTGGAGCCGTTTCCCAATCAAGTCGAACTGTTTGAAGTAGACGGCACCTCGCTGCGGTCGGTCAGCTCCACCACCGCCGAGCCGGTGAGCCGATTTGAAAACTTTCCGAAATCCCGATGGGCCAATCCCCGGCTTTATTTCGGCGGCGTGTCGACACCCGCGGTGCCAATTGCAATTGAACTCGCCAAACCGGACGCCGGCGCCCCCAAAGGAGCAGCCTTTAAGTTGTACGTGCGGTGGAATCCTTAGCTCCACGGCCGGTCATTTTGGCGCAAGCCATTGTTTCTAATTGAGTTTGCGAAAAATATAGGCGCGTTCGGGGACCGCGAATTTTGCGCCGAATGGGACTCGAAAAACCCGAGTCATATCGGGAATAGGGCGCAGGTTTTTTTCGGAGCCACGTCGGCTAAAATTCGCTCGCACCAGGGTGCGCAGCTATTGTCGTAGAAAGATCAAGCCCTCATGTTGGCCCTGATCTCGCTCATTTTAGGACATATTGTCCGCACGATTCACAAACACAACATTTCCGAGTCGTAGCCAGGCGACCGAGCATGATCACAGGCGCTGCGGGGCGGTTGCCATGGGTTCGTAACGAAGCACGATGATCTGATCGGGAAGCAGGCCCAACGAAACGAATACCTGGCCGTCCCGATCGCTGAATTCCACTTCAAATGCCCGCCCATCAGCCAACGTATCCACCACCGTACCCACCTGCCCTCTCCACAGATTGTACTCGGGCAAATCTTCCGTCAGGGCTACCACCGAAAGCAGTTCGATTGGGGTGGACATCGCACCTATTCTCCTATCGTAACAACACGTAACAACTGGATAAACGCGGCACATCAGAACCGTGTTCCAAAATCCAGCTACTGCGTATTGTGGCATATTTTCCGCGCCATTCCAACGGCAAATCGACGATATACCGCTGTCCATACGCATCGCTATGCCCGACGGTGGCATCGTAGACCTGTACAGCCTGCAACAAAATGTCGCGCAGAGCAACTGCATCGATATCGGTGATACTTAACGACGCCGCGAACACTCTGGCTTTGTGTTTACCCTGATCATGCAGCGGATTAAGGCAATAATCACGCAGCTTACGAATGTCCACAACCGCTTGATCGGCGCTGGGTAACTTCACATCAAGACTCCTTCGTTGCGAAACAAACCATATCCATACGCAACGCGCTAGCACCATATAAGAAAGATCTGATCGGCGTATTGTGAACTTGAGCATCCCTCGACCAGGTCTAAGTCCCGGAAAACCAACATATCATACCGGAGCCGCTGGATTAAAGCTGCCATACCCCCCTTGATCGGATCGGGTGGTAGTCGACTCAAAAACGACGGTGATGCCCAACGCGTCTCGGCTGGATTTGTTCATTTTAGCCAACTTTGGCCATGCAACCACCTGCTGAATGGAATCCCGCCCCGCTGCGGGTGACCATAGCGGCCATACGAATGCCGCTTTCTTCCACGCACCCGACAGCCCTGTGGTCAACAACCGATCTCCCCTCGGAAACGACGGGAACATCGGCAAAGCCTGGAATGCCAGCCAATCCGCTCCCGGTGTGCTTCCTCGCTTCTCATCGGACGGATTCTTTGCACGCAGCGCATACATTCGTGCAGCACTTGCGTCCCACGACAGACTGGGTAGTCGACTTTCTCCACGCCATGGCCCGAGCAACGCTTCTTCCAGATCGTCGCGGGTAATTCCACCGCGTAATTCATCTACCATTCGCAAAAATTGTTGCTGACCAGCAGTAAAATGAAAAGCAGTAGGTTTGATGTTTTTTCCGGCGCCGTCTGTGACCACATCGGACGAAAACGCTGCTGCAAACATCGCTTTCCGACCGTTTTTTTGAATCGTCTTCAACTCTTCGACCAACAGTGCTGGAGGAGGTTTCAGATCCCAGATTGCCCCTTTGCTTTCTGGGTCGTCCACCCTTTGGCCATCTTTGGTATACGCAAAACCAACGGTGGTGGAATCCCATGTCGCAACGTCGTCCAGCACAATGTTATGCACCGCATCCAGATCATGGACGCTGGACAGCACGGGGTAGTACCTTCCTTGGTTCACCCAGCGAATCCTTGGTCTCGCTATGTTTTGGCTTTTGGCATGGTCGTCCAAAATTCGCACCAAACCGACGGCGGCCATAAATCCAAGGGGGTTGCTGCCATCGAGCCCGGTCAGCGTTAAATCAGGCATCTGCGGACTCCTTCGCGTTTTGTTCGTTCTCACTTACCCGATGATCGGCCAGTCGTAGTATGGTTTCGAGCCAAGCCAGACCCCACCAACCGTATTTCTCGACCAAGGAACAGAATCGTTCCGCGACCCCGGAATCCAATCTAGCCATGCCATGGTCGGTGGTGCCAGTCAGCACTAGATACGACGGAAATGACTCGGATTGAATTTCAAAGTTATCAATCTTCAGCGGTAACTTTACCGGAATCGACACGTCCGCGGCAGCCGGCGGAAATGGGCGACACCAACCGTGGTGGCTCGCCACCAAATAAAGCACCAGATCCCAGTCATTCGCCATTGCCCTGAATTGTCGTTGATCGGCCACAAGCGCCACCGAAACCAATTCATGGCGGGCATCCGGCGGGTACTTTGCCCGTTGTCGCGCCAGTTTCCTGGCTGCCACATCCCGCATCGGAGTCGCCGATTTGGCCAAAGGTTCCGCCAAAAGCGCCGCACGAAAGGGGTCACCACCCACTAACATTTTTTGAAACCGCGGGTCGGCTTTGCCCACATCGTGTAAAACACCGGCCAGGGCAATGTCTTTGACCAGCTCTGGGGTCAGGTGAAGCCTGGTTGCAAATTGCTGTGCCATCATTCCGACGCCGCGAAGATGTTTGTGTAGTGGCACTTCCACAGCGGTAAATGTTCCGCTTTCTCCTTCGGTCGTTATGTCCGAATAGTCTCCATTTCTCTTACGACCCAACACCGTCCACGTTTTGGTGTACGGCGACCGTATAAAACGTTTGGGTCGGGGGCGCAGTTTTTCGAGTAGCCCTGGAACATCATACTTGGAAGCAACACCTTGACGCGGTGTAATCTCATCAAGAAAATCCAGAACTGCGGTGTTGTCCGTATCCTCATCTACACTGGGCAACAAGTCGGTAGGATATTTGAACAACGGTGTTAGAACCTGGGGATGAAGCCGCAACAATGACCTGCCGCGCTGACGCCACTGCGCAATGTCGCCCAGATCAATCACCGGTTCTTTGCTCGCCGGAAAGAAATTGCCGAATTGAATTCCACCAAATCGTGAAGGCACAACAATGGTGTCGCCGGGCCTGATCTCCGCCGCCCAAATGAACTGGGTATCATCCGAATCGCTTCCCATCCAGCGTAGAACCCGACGGCTCTTTTCGGTCCGTTGGGAATGCGATCTTTGTTGTTCACCGTCATCCACACCCGGTTCCCCAATCACGTCACTCAGCGATGGTGCCAACTGACCGGTCAACCATGCTTTAACGACTTGAATGGGAAGGGAAATCGCCTCCAGAGTACCAGGGGGCGCAACTCCGATCATTTCTCGCATTTTTTCGGAGACCGTGTTGTTCGTCCGATCACTCCCTTTCAAGCTCGGATCGTCTTCGTGTCCTTTGTACCAATTCTCGACGGGTTCACCCTCGTTATCCAAATCTGCCCGCCACACGACTTGTACATCCGCTGCGGTAGACTTTGGGCCGTGTAGCCAAAGCGCCACATCTGGGTCCGGCGACGGACAGGGAGATGTTCGGACCCACGCATCCAGGTGTGCCGGCAACAACACGGGTGCATCCAGTGTTGGACTTAAATAATTGCTGAGGTCAGCGGGCAATTGAATGTGATCGATGCCAAAATCAATGGTGGATTGCTCCCGCAACCATCGTGCCGTCTGCGCCAGGGCACCGCCATACACCGGATCGTTGGCTTTCTCCACAACCTGATCACTACGCACCACGATCACTGCTTCGGAATCGCCCTGCGATCCCAAGCGGTCCAGGCGCCCAAATCGTTGGCGAAGTGCGTCCAAGCTGGCACATTCCGTAACCAACGCATCAAAATCAAAATCCGCTCCCGCTTCAATGCACTGGGTCGCACACAGAATCATCGGTTTGCTTTCGATCCGCTCCTCGGGTTGGACCGCGTCGATACGATCACCATGGGGAACCGCTTGGATACGATCCATCCTTGGTAAAATAACGTCTCTGTCCAAAGGTCGCATCCGTCCGGTCAGCAGTTCGGAGTCCACAATTTCGTTGTGTTTGCCTAACAATTCCCGCGCCATACTGGCAGTGTCGACGCGATTAACGATCAACCCCACCTTTTTTTTGCCTTGTTTAACAAATTTCAAAGCTTCGTCAACACATGCCTCGGCCACTAGGCGATTTGCACCATTCTCCGCAACCTTGGCTTGCACCTTGACTAAAAGGTACCGCGCTCGTTTGTGCGCACGAAGCCGTTTTGCCAGGATTGGGTTGTTTCGATCCTCCTCCTGTAAACCGAAAACCATATCTGCATCAACTTTACGTTGATGCGTCGCCGACATGGATACGACCTGAAAACGGCTCGGCAACCCATTGCCTGAAACATCTCGCCAATGCTGTATTCGTTCCAGCGTCTGCGAAAACGGTCCGGCCAAATGAACCTCGTCGAGCAGGATCAGCGTATCGTTGCCGATCAAACCAGCGTGGATAGGTGACATCCGACCCGAAACCCCGTAACCCCGAAACAACAAGCGCGACCCCACTTGGTCAACAGTAGATGCTGCGAGCAGAGGCTGGTCCGGGGTTTTGGCCCACGAATTTTCTTGCGGCATTCCACCGCGCAGCACAGCAACGTGTAATGGATCTTCTGCTTCCACACCCCCAAAACAGTCGCGCAGTACGGTTGCCACGTGGTAACTTAACGTCCCCTTCTTACATGTGCGTAGGTGATTACTTATCTTACATGCGTGGTCATAGGCTTGGTCCACCACAATCCGCCTGTCAACGACCAAGATTGTACGCCGTGGCAATTTGTCCGGCATCAATGCAAAGGTAAACAACGCGATGTCCAATGCCGATGTTTTGCCTACTCCGGTGGGTAAATCCAACAATTGTGGCCAACGCTGCTCTCGGTAGATCCAAAACACCAAACGCTGCTGCCAAGGAAATGGAGGATGGCGATGGATTTCCTCAAAAAACTTCGAGAAATCATCTACTGTGAATGTCGACATCGTACCTGCCTCCGTTAAACGGGTCGCATCAATCCAAGGCCCAAATATCGCCCAGCACCGATCAGAAGTGGGCCCATCACGGGTTCTTCAAACTCTATCGCCGCATGGACTTTGACTCGCCGTGGCCGATGGGGGGCGACGGGAAACGGCGGGTAATGGCGGGCTTTGACGGTCCCGATCATGGATACCGACGGCAACACGTCCACCCGATGGGGTATGGGCAATCCAATGTTCACACAGGATTGGGCAATGATTTGCTCGGCGTTTCTGTACGCTTGACTCTGTTGCCCCGGGTCGGCTGAAAACAAATCTCCAGGGTTCCGATCAAGCGCTATGGGTGTTGCGGATAACCAAGTTGTGGCCGCACGGACCCACGTTTTGGGGCGCAGCGTAAAACGATGCGGCTCTTCCAATACCAACTCCAAAGACAACTCCGGGCCGGGACGTAATGAGACTTTGGCAGAATACGAATCGTCCGATTCTACAACAGACAACCATTGACCCACGGACGTTTGAACAGCAACCCTGTCTTCTTCGCTACACTCGCGTGGTAAAATCAGTGCGATACCCAGAATGTCGCCGGTGGCGTACTGCGAGCCGACCCACGGCAACGGAACAATCGCGACATGGGGTCGAGTGCTGGGTTGTCCGTCGGGACCGTGGCCCGACAAAATCTCCGGGGCGGGTAAGGCTCCACAACGAAGCAATTCCGTCCGAATTGCTGACGCCAAATCGACTGTTCGGGTGGTACTGACATGCGGAGTTGTCCTGTGCGCCAACACAATCCAATCTGTATCGTTGGGTCCAAAATAGGTTGCTGGATACTTGGACGGGTCGTTGACGTCTTCCGGCTTTGTGTAGGACTGAAACGAACAGGGCATCACCCGCGAATTAAACCCCTGATGTCGTTCAAAATCCGCAACCAAACGATCCAACTGTCCCGGCGAGACCACCCGGAGTATCTTGGCGCCCGCGTGTCGCTCAGCACTTGGAACCCAATCGGGCTTACGGTCCTCGAAGGTCATCCGACAACGAACCAACGATGATGAGTGTCCCACACGAACCAGCCGAGATACCAGTCTTTCCATCGCGGGTTTATGGACTCCAGGATCCGCATCGGGCCAGCCAAAAATCACAGGTTCCGGCGTGGTTTGCGTTGCTTCCTGATCCAACCCAACGGATGGAAACGTTCGCGCTTGTTTAGGGCGCCCATCGGGAAAAATCTGACGTGCGGTTTTGTAATCCTTGCCCGAGGGAGTGGGGGAAACCGCGGTCGCCCGAGCTTCTGATTGCGTTAATGCCTCTTTGGCTTTGGCGAGCACCTTTGTCGCACCCTTTTCACCGCTCAACAGTGCTTGCTCGGCCTCCGCAACCTTGTCGTGGTATCGGCTCATATCCCCCAAAACAGTAGTGTCATTGACCGGTACGAAGGTCGGCAAAACGCCCCTTAGCGATGCCGATGGAGCAGAAATCCACGGTGGCCCTTGATTTTCCAACCACACCAGTGCAGCGCGTTCGGCATCGTCCGGGGGATCCCCCCCATCGGCCCACGTGGCAACCAACGCCGAAAACAACCGGGCGGGATGGGGAGGCCACTCGGCGACATTACGATCATTGTAAGCGGTCGCCACAGCCCGCCCTGTTAAATAAACAAGTTCAAGTCCAAACATTTGTTTTGCTCCACCAGATCCAACTGTAACAGGGTGTTGGGCACATCACCGGCTGTAAACGCATATAGCGGTGACGACCGAGCCACAGTGACGGCACGGGCCTGATACTCGAAATTCACGAAGTAAAAAGAAGACGGGTTATGATGCATCGTGCACTTCATCGTCTTCGGCGACTCCTTTGCGTGAAAGTTCGCGACTTTTTCGGATCAAATCCACCAACTTGGGCGCCGGCAGTAACGAAAAGGGTTCACGTTCCCACTCCATGCCCACTGCCTTTGCTTTTGCGTGCGCAGCGTTGAGCAGTTCCGCAGCCTGGTCCTGAGTTAAGGAATAGGTGACGACCTGTCCGCCGGTGGTCGGTACCAACTCGATTTCCAGTGGACGGGATGGGACCAGCAACGACCGAGACCGCAGGTGAAACCCTTGCGCAAAAAGTTCCACCACTGCCGCCAACCCAAGCGCCGCAAGGGCAGTACGAGCCGCTTTTTCCGCGACAAGGCGTTCTGAGCCACCAAGTGGCGTCCCGTCCACAGCGGAGACAAACCGTAACTGACGAAGTGCTACCAAGGACAACACAGTGGTTTGTTCGGCGGAGTCGATGGTGACCCCACCCGACGTCGTATCGATGGTAGGCGCTACGTTGCTATGGTTGGTGTTCGATGCCCTGCCGGCTTTTTTTGTTTTGTCCTTTGCCTTCAGAAGCTCTGGCTCTCCCTTACTATTTTTTCGCGCTTGAGCCGGGTCAACGGTATAGTCCTTATCGTCACCCGAAATGTGATATACTTGTACACCACTCAAAATCCCCAACGGATCGATTCGACTGGCTGTTTTGGAACCTGTAACAACCCCATAGCCAACGATTTCCGACACCAAGGCCCGCTGGAATTTGGCCCCTAACCCACCTTTGGGACCAGTGGAATCCCACACCCCCAAGACCAGAGCTGTAGGACAATACCGATAAACGGCGGTTGCATTTTGCGGTCGTGCATCGGTATAGGCTTTGCCCGCTTCCGTAGACCGAAACGGAGTTCCGTGTCCATCCACACTGTCACGCAAAATAGCATCGGCGATTCGATGGGGCGCTTGTAGAGTCGTGATTTTACCCAAATCGGCAAGGTCTTCGTATCCAGAAAAATCCACACCAATCACGGGAAACAAAAGACGGCCGTCCTCCCAGGCAGCAAACAACGCTTCTTCCATGCGGTTTGCCTGGGACGCGACCGAGTCGATCAATACAGAATCGATGGATTCTCCATTTCGTCGCCGTGTCTCGACCGCATATTTCAGAGGAGCGGCTTTGTCCACCGCATAGGTCGGTGGAAATATTTTGTCCCCAGGTCCCCCCGCGGGTTCCAACCGTGTAACTGCGCGGAAAGCGGCGGCTCTACCACCGACCGCCGATTCCAAAACGTCAAGAGACAGAACAGGTTTATCACTCATAGTTCCTCCACCCCCAATCCGGGGCATGGTCAAAGGGATCAAAAAAAGGGTTCTGTGGCCCCCTCTGGGAAGTGGCCCACCTTGGGAAGATGGGATATACCAACAGAAATCCGCTCCGAGTCATACTTCAATGGGGCCCTCCGCACTATTACCTGTGACGGCACACATCATAGTTGCAGACAGGATAATCAACGATTAATACAAAGATCTATCGACTGTCCAGCCGACGCAGCCGAGCAAATATTTCTTCCGGGTCGTTTTCGATGACCTTCGCTCCATCTGTGTATCCATCGTGAGTCTCCCGTTTTTGAACGTACCGATGCTGAACGTATCCTGTAACGCTACACGCTGTGTACTCTTCGCTGGTGTACGCGGTGATACCGTCGCTCCGCCAGACTTTTTGAGTGTGTTCTTTTATGAAAATGAACGACGTGGTCGTTTCTTCGAGCGTTGTCATTTGTACCTCTATGAATTGCGGGTGTATAATGTGATTGGTCATTGCTGCTACCGAGCCGGCCGATCATGCTCGAACTATATCTCCGCCGAACCAAGAGTCAACCATATCCATCACAAAAATTTGAACAGAAATACACTACGAGTCATGAAGACGATTTTTTGCTGTGCACTTGTCGCAGCAGCACCACCACCTCACCCCAACCGGATCGGCGAGGCGTTCTCGGGATTGTACCCCTTACGCCCCGCGTAGCAGGCGGCGATTCGTTTCATGTCCGCCTCTTCGTCTCCGGTTAAATCCACTACCGCCAGCAGTCCCAGTTCTTTCTTTGGGTAATCCACCGTGGCCAACAACACGGGTACTTTGGCGGCTATCGCTATTCTGTAGAAACCGGATTTCCACCCCTCTTGTTTTCGCCTTGTTCCTTCCACCGCTATCATCAATTGAAAGGTTTCCCTTTGGTTGAACTCGTCCACTACTTTCTGCACAAACCCAGTGCGTTCGCGACGATTGACTGGTACGCCCCCAAGGGCCTTAAAGAAGTAGCCCTTTAGACCCTTAAACATCGTGTCTTTGGCTACCCACCGTGCACGATACGGGAGAGCGGCCAGCCCCAACATCGTGGCGCAAAAGTCCCAGTTCGAGGTGTGGGGGTACGCAATCACCACGGCTTTTGGCGGTCGCTCCGGAATGTCCAACAACTTCCACCCCAATAACCGCAGAATACCTCTTGCTACAAATTGGCTTAACCTCATTCTCGTTACACTTCTCTTGGCGTTGGCAGGGCCGGTCGGGGGTCGTCGGTTACGGATGGGAGCCCACGTTTACAGAGCTTCTTTGGGTTGTCGGAGCCATAGGATACGTCATTCGATCCTTCATTGTGGCCAGTTTCGCAGCGGTCGCGTCGGGCGTCAAGGCGCTACACGGTTCTCGAATTGACGCCCACCCGATTTTTGTAGTGTTTCCGAGTTAAGTAATTGAAGGCAAACAGCCACTTTGCCGGTGATCACGGGTCCCAACGCCAGTGATTTAAAGAACTTGGTGACCATTTCCGAATACTTACGTGGCGCCGATGGTTTGAGGGCTCGCAGGTCCTTCGACCGGCACGTCGGAAATTCTCCGGTCGACACGTTGGGTTGACGTTTTTGTCAGCAGAACCTCTGCCGAACCGGGAGCCGTCCAACATCGTAAATGATTATTTAGAGGGTGTTTGGGAAAAAAATTACGTTACTCGAAACATTGGCCTACTGCGTCGGTCCTGCCTCGGTCGGCCCGACCGACTCGTTACGGCCACTGTTTCGCTCACCGGCAATTTTTTCCCAAACACCCTCTTAGCAGCCGTTCGATTGGTTTTTGCACGCAGCACAACAATAAAGTATCCGATTGTCGCCAACCACCAGACAACCACGTGAGAAGAGGGTTGTCCGGTTCCTGAACACCCACCGTCGTCCGACTTACCTTCGTCAACAAAAGATTGGCCACCCGCACCGGGAATTCCCCCTTTTCCGGGTGTGCTGTCGGTTTCGGCCGTGTCGTTTTTCGACCCCACGTCAAAGGATGGAATCACAAACGAACCGCCGTCTTGTTTTTCCTGATCCACATCCAAATCTGTGTTCGCGTTGACGTCGGCTGTCGCCTCGGAGTCTTCCTGTATCCCCAAATCCCCCTGCCCTCCTGCGTCCAGCGGATCGGCGTCTATAGCGGCACCGCCGGTGTCTGCTGCGGAATCCTCCACTACGGCGCCGTCCGCAGAACCGCCACCCGTATCCCCGGCGCCGGCGTCCTCGTCTGGGGTCCCCGTATCGTCGGTGCCGCCGGCATCTTCTATGGGGACGTCCTTGGGTTTACACACCCCCCCTTCGCAATCGTGACCCATATCCGAACACGCGATCATTTGTTTCGCGGTACATCCGGCACCTGGACACGCACCGCCATTACATACACCGTCAATACAGGTACATCCAAAAAACCCACAATCACCTGCTACTTTGGCCGAGCATCCGGTTCCATCGCAGAATCCGCCGCTGCATGTGTTGTCGGCACAAGCACACCCGAATTTGCCACAATTCAATGACTGGATCGCACTGCAATTGGTGAAATTGGGAAGCCCGGCCACATAATGAAGGTCTTCCAGCGTTCCGTTAAATAAGTTTTCATCCACGCCACCTTTGATTCCCGGAACCGTTCCGCCGCCTCCGCTGGTCTGCCAAAACAACCAGTTGTCCCACCCGGCAGGAATCGACGGGCAGGTGGCTTCCCAGTTGGCTACCCATAAATCCAAGTCCTTAAACTCGGTGGTAAAAAACTGGTTCCAATACCCCACCGCGGTATAAATCATCGGCCGTTTACCCGTTCCTTGGGTCACGAGATCCACCCACTTCTGAATCTCTTTGGCATTGGGCGTGCCGTCGGTCCATTCGACGTCCAATACCACCGGCAAATCGCCCGGTTGCAACATTCCCACCGACTTGATCACTTCCTGAGCCTGAGCCGCAGTATCCTGAAGCGGCGCATAGAATTGATACGCACCGCGAACCATTCCGTGCGCTTTGATTGCCGCCCAATTGCTTTCAAAATAAGGGTCATGGCCGGTGCCATGGGCGATTCGTGTGATCACAAACTTAACGCCGGATGCCGCAACCTTAGCCCAGTCGATATCGCCCTGCCATTTGGACACGTCCAATCCATACGTCGTTGGACCCGCGGCACACACCTTGAGTGACCCTTCGAGTGTACCTAGAAAACGTTCGCGATTCCGATGAGGTGCCTCGTAGGGTGCCGCGGTGTGGTCCTGGTCCACATAAGTGGTGTCCCCGCAGGCAACGGACAACCCAACGGCTGTCAAAATGGTTATCTGGTTTAAAAACACGAGCTTTTGGTTCATCATTTTCCCTGTTGCCACCTTCACCCCGGCCGTTATGGTATCGATTGAACCCAGCGGAGTCCAACGAGGTAACAAAAAAGTCGACTTGACGGCAAAAATTTTTCGATAAAGGCGTGCAATTTGAATCGGTTTGCGCAATAGTGCGCGCCGCACGGTGGCATAGACGCCACCCAAGTCGACCGTTTGTCACTGCGAGGAAAATCATGCGTTCCACTGTTTATTCGACGTTGTCCACCAAAGTTCGTACTTTGGGAGTCACCGGCGTAATCACGTCGGTATTGTTGTTGTCCACATTGCTCACCGTTGGGTGCGACAAATCCGAACCGGCTGCACCACCTGCCGGTCAACCACAAAATGCCGGTACCGTTCCGCCGACACCGGTCGCCGAACCGGCCACCGCGACCCCGGCCGCTGCCGGCGCTGCTGCCGGAGCGGCGGTCGCTGCTGCCGATGTGGCGGTCGCCGAAACTGCGTGTACCGATTTGTCCACCAAGG
>JABWCM010000209.1 GCA_013360285.1 Myxococcales bacterium | reverse complement strand
GTTTCATTGGTAAATGTCTACGCTGCCACATGCAGCGCAAACCAATTTTGAGGCATCCCCAGCCTCATTTCTACTCCATGTTCTATAGCTGACTCACAAGCTCAGAGGGTCAGGAAAGCGCCCGGCAACCGTTGTAATTTGCCGGAATGGGCACAGACGGCACATCAGAGCGGGTTGAGTTGCTGAAGCAAAAACGTGAGGCAAGATCACTTTACGAGCAGACTTGGTTATTTAATATTGTCTTTCGTCCACTTCGATACCGCTTGTATCTCGGCATCTGTCAATTTTCCTTCAAACTTAGGCATCTTTTCTTTGCCTTCTTTCACCAACTTGGCGATGTCCTCTACAGACATTTTTGCAACACCCGGCCCCAACTTTTCGGGAGCGTCTTTTTTCTCGCCGGCGGGAGTGCGGGTACCGTCTTCTCCATGGCACACTTTGCATTTACCTTTGTAGAGCGCCGCCCCGTCCGGCGCGGGTGGATCCTGCGCCAAGGCTGTCCCACTCATCAACAACAATCCAGATACCAAACCAAACCATTTCGTAGCAACGTTTTTCATCGAATCTTACTCCTTCACAACAGAACCGATGGGTGACCGACCGCAGTCCCCGAAACAAGCTCTGACAACGGCCGAGGATATAATGTTATTCATCACAGGCAACAGTCGTGTGTATTTCTTCCGCACAAACAAACACCAACCAATTGATTTTGTTCAAATATTTCGAGAAACCATACGGTGCCGCGAACCAAGTGTTTACCGGTTAGCCCGGATTTCTCACGGGCTTGCGGCTCGGCGCTCGTAGTCTCAAGCTCGCGAAAAATCCGCGTTGGTCTCCGACGTCGGGAAAACCGAGGGGCAATCGACTTAATTAATCGGGGAATTCCGTTTGTCGGCGGGGCGTCAACGAGTTTTGCACAACATTTTCTTGACCTGGTTGAATGTCGCCGTAGGCTTCGCCGTTCAGGTCAATCGTGATTGCGTTGCACCAAGGAGACCTCGTAATGACAAGCCAGATGGTAAATGACACCGCCAAACGATTTTCTTTAGCAACATTGCTCTTTGCTTTCGCCCTTTTTGCTCAAACCACACCAACCGCGCTGGCACAAGACTCTATACCCGTCTTAATTTGTGTGCCTGGAGGAGCGGGAAGCACCGCAGACGCCAAAGAACGGCTGGCAGCGTTTTTCGCAAAGACAAAAGAAATCACCGGGCTCTCGATGAATGGAGAATATCATACATCGCAGGCTGCCTGTGATCGGTATTTTGCAGATAATTCGCCAAAAGTTGCTGTATTTACCTATCCTACTTTTGTGAACAAAAAGGACACGTGGAAATTGGAACCAGTCGTTGAATTGGTTCGACAAGGTTATGAAAACAACCAGTTTGTTGTGGTATCCCGTAAGGGAACAACCCTCGACCAGCTCAAAGGAAAAAAACTCGCGAGCCCCCATTGGGATGACGCCGCCTTTCTTTCCAAGGTAGCATTTGATTCGAAAATCGACTTCACCACCCATTTTGCGGGCGTCAAGGTGGCATCCGCGCTCAAAGCGATCAAAGAACTTGCCAAAGGACAAACCGACGCGATCCTGCTGGACGAAAACGAGTATCGCAGCATGCAGGAACTGCCAAACGCCGGTGAATTTGCTGCGATTCTGACCTCCGACGCCCTTCCGGGGGCTCCAATGGTGGTGCTTGGCACAAATTCCGCTCTAACTGAGACCTTACGAACAAAGCTGCCGCAGTTGTGCCAACTGTCTCCGGAAGCATGTACCGCAATTGAAGTGAAAACATTAAAACCCGCCACGTTAAGCACATACGAAACCGTATTTTCCCGCGCTTCCAAGTGACCGAAATGGCTAAGCATGTGGTGTTTTTAGGGGATTTCACGACCAGCCGAATTTTGAACCGAATCGTCCGAAAAAATCCTGACTCATATCGGGAGTATGCCGCAGGGATTTTTGCGGGCGAGGCGGCCAAAGGCGGCCAGAGCCACACACCTCAGTCCATCGCTTCGTGACCGGCCGGTTTTCCATTTCAGCTCGCTGCCCGTCAATCTCGCCCAGATTTCCGACAAGTTTGCACCCCGTAGTCATGGCAGGATCATTTCACAAAACGACACCGTCTTTTCCTTGTTATCGATCCACTCTCCACCACCCGGCCACACATTTCACTGAAACTTCGACACCAGTGCCATCACCGCGATGTGACTACCTAACCCAACACACAATAATATCCGATTGATGAACGCACTTGTCCCGTAGACCGTTGAGTCAATAAAAAAAATGCCCAACGGCTAAAAAAAAAGAGCCGCGGATATCCCCATGTTTACTCAGGTTTTTTGAATTAATTATATGAAATTATATGATTTTATGGTGAACAAAGTATTCTTTGATTAATCCTTGACATGCCTTGTTTTTGAGGACTACCGTTGCACCGTGGTGGGAAGTGGCATACAGTGGGAGGCGTGTGGGGCTACGGCGACAAAACAATGTACTTATTTTCTGGTTGGCACCTTCATACTTTGGACGAGAAGGGTCGCGTCGCGATTCCGTCGCTGTTCCGCGAGAGTCTGAAGAAAGCCAAAGAGGAAACCTTAGTCATTGTTAACTCCTTTGGTTCCACTTGCCTTGACGTGTATCCCGCCTCCGAGTGGCAAGCGCATCTGGCGCGAATCGCTGAAATGTCTCAGGCAAACAAACAAGTTCGCGACTATCGCCGTTTTTACGTTTCTTCAGCGGTAGACGCTCCCATGGACAAGTTTGGACGAATTCTGATCCCTTCGGCGCAACGTGACTATGCGCGGCTTGACAAAGAAGTTCTGGTTTCCGGAAATCTCGAAAAACTCGAGATATGGAATCGTTCGGAATACGAACGAGCGCGCGAACAGGTTGATCCAGAAAGGATATTGACCACGTTAAGTGAACTCGGATTGTAGACCGTTCACCCAAGCCGACACTGTCCAGCACCCAATTGCCGACTTTGTGTTCCACAAAACGTTTCAAAAATGTGATTTGCATTTTTGAAGGATACGGCACCGTTCAAAGCGGAGAATCTGGCAATTTCTGCTGTTTGTCGAAATTTTTGTCCTAAATCATCACAGAATTCGTCGGTTTATATCGCCTGACGACCTCGCGTGATGGCCGCACCGCAATGAAATGGAGTGCTCAACACCCGGAGGTTGCGGGAGTATAAGCAGTTGAATTTGACCCAGTTTCACCATTTGCCTGTACTTCCGGCCAATATCGTTGCGATTTTTAAACAAAATCGCGCGGAAATCATGTTTGACGGCACGGTGGGCGGTGGTGGACACGCGGAGATGTTGCTGGAGACAGGTGTCGGATCCCAGATGTATATCGGAATCGACCGAGACCCGTCGGCGCTGGTGGCGGCGCAGGCGCGGCTTGAACGATTCGGCTCCAGGGTGATTTTGCGGCACCGACGGTTTTCAGACCTCGAAAACCTGCTGGGTGAATTAGGTGTGCGGGCAGTCGACGGGCTGTTGGTCGATCTCGGCGCTTCGTCGCCACAGTTGGACGTTTCGGAACGGGGGTTTGGTTTTCGGACTTCCGGACCGTTGGACATGCGTATGGACCCCACGTCGGGACGTTCGTTGTCGGATTATCTGAATGTGTGGTCACACGACGAATTGACGGTGATTTTACGTGATTTGGGCGAAGTGCCGGGTGCGAAGATGATCGCTCAGAAAATTCTTGATTCTTGGACAAAAGGAGCACTGCGAACGACAGGTGATTTGGCGTTACTTATTGAGCGGGCGGCGCCTGCTGCGCTCCGAAAACGTAAAGTTTCGCCGGCTACCTTGGTTTTTCAAGCGCTCCGGTGTGCCGTCAACAACGAGCCGGAGGAGTTGGCGCAACTGCTGGTTACCATCCCGCGGGTCGTCGCACCCGGAGGGACGGTCGCAGTTATCAGTTTCCAATCCCTGGAAGACAGGCCGGTAAAACACCGATTTCGTGAATTGACAGGCAAAGCCGCTCCCCCGCGGGGCCCAGCGGCCCTTCTTCGAGCAACAACCCCGGTGTTGTTCGAAGAAATAACCCACAAAGCCATCACACCGACTGCTGAGGAGTGTGAACGGAACCCACGCGCCCGAAGCGCCAAACTTCGAGCGATACGGCGGAGAATGTAGGCACGTGCAAACTTCTTTCAACAACCAGTCCTTGCCGTGGGGCATTAAACCCCTGCTGTACACCGCGTTGGTGGTGGCTGCATTGGTAGGGATGGGCCTGTACCACGTGTGGTTCCATTATCGGATCATGGAGTTGGGACGGACTTTGAGCACCGAAACGGAAATACACGCTGAGTTAACAGAAGCGCAACGTAAGTTAAAACTCGAGTTGTCTTCATTAAAACGCACCGATGAGATCCGCGCTCAGGCGGTGGAACGATTTGGAATGCGGATTCCCGAACGTTCCGACTACGTGATTGTACAGACCAAGGATTCTTTGAAGTGAAACAGAACGGCTCCGCAATCAGAACCCAGCACGTCCAACCCCGAGTCTTTGTACTCGGAGCGGCGATTTGGTGTGTCTTATTTGCCGGAGGCTGTCCATCAACCACCGAAAAATCCAACCAGGACAAAGCGGAATTTCACTATCAACTCGCCAACAATGCGTTTTATGCAAAAAACCCAATGGAGGCTATTTCCGAACTCTACAGAGCCATAGACTTCGATGCACGCCATCGTAACTCACTGCACTTACTCGGATTTATCTATTTCGGACGCGAAGAATTCACCGAAGCCGAACGTTATTTCCGGGCCGCCCTGGAAGTCGACCCGGGGTTTTACGAAGCTCGGGCCAATCTTGGAGCATTGTATCTCGCCGGCAGCCGATGGCAGGAGGCCATTGACGTATTGATGCCTCTGGTGGAAGACAAACTCTATCCGACACCGCATCTGGTTCAGAACAACATCGGCTATGCCTATCAGCACCTTGGGAAATTCGAGCAGGCGGAAAAACATTATAAAATCGCCGTATTCTTAAAGCCGGAAATGTGTCTGGCACACAACAACATCGGGCAATTATACGCAGAAACGGGGCGTATTGACCTCGCGGTGCGCGCCTTTGACCGCGCCATTAGCCGGTGCCCGAATTATGTCGATCCATACTTCCATCTTGGTGTTATTTACAATAATTCCGGTCAATTGGATGTCGCTCGTCAGAGTTTTCAGAAGTGTTACGAGTTGGGACCGGAAACCCCGCTTGGGCAAAAATGTTCCGAACTTGGGGGGATCTCACCATGAAAACCCAATGGAACACCCCAAGGGCGGCAAAAAGAGCGGTTAACCGGCCTACGAAACCCAAGTCAGTGCCCAAGCCGGAAGACCACCGAACATCGGCGCGTAGGCGAATGGTTGCAGTTACATTCGTTATATTGGCACTGCTGGGCGTGGGCATATACAAAGCGTTCACACTCCAGATCCTAGACCGGGAGCACCTCCTAAACGTCGCCGAGCAAAATTACTTAAGAACCATGGTTGTTGAGGAGCGGCGTGGTGAAATTGTGGACCGTCGGGGGCAATTATTGGCCACTTCGGTCAAAGTAGACACCATCGTTGCCAACCCGAGGGAGGTGCGTGACCCAGTTGCCACTGCGAAAGCCCTCGTTTCAGTTCTTGGCGGTTTGGACGAAGCCAAATTGACCCAAAAGCTGTCATCCAAATCCTGGTGGATCCATATCAAACGGCGAGTCAGCGAACAGGAAAGCGCCGCGGTTCGAGCCCTGCGGCTTCCGGGAATCCTGATTACCCAGGAATGGAAACGTTATTACCCCAAACGGGAATTGGCCGGACAACTGATCGGGCGGGTGGGAGCAGATGCCCTGGGCCTGGAAGGGCTTGAAAAAGCGCTGGAAAAAACTCTCGTTACGCGGCCGGAACCGCCGGAGCCGGAAACAACACAAACGGAGACCGCCGTCGCGGAAAAAACACCCGGCTCAAGCTCGAAGCCGGCCGTGAAGCCACCGGTCGCGACGATCAAAGTGCCGTATATTAAGGATATCAAAGGCCGTACCGCCTATGTTGAGGGAATTCCGGCGGATTTGGCGCCGGAAGGATACAGTGTTGAATTAACCATTGACGCAGAAATCCAGTCGGCGGCCGAAGAAGCGCTGAAAAAAGGGGTGGTTGCACACAACGCACAATCGGGGATCGCCATCGTCATGAACGTAGAAACAGGGGAAATCCTGGCACTGGCAAATTACCCGGAATTTAACCCCAACAGCCCCGGAAATCACGACACTTACGCGTGGAAAAACCGCGCCCTCAAGGACCAATACGAACCCGGAAGCACATTTAAGGTATTTTCCATGGCTGCTGTGCTTGATCGCAAAGCAGCGAGGTTGAACGAAAAAATCAATACGGAAAACGGGGTGATGCGGGTTGGTAAATACTTGATCCGTGACACTCATCGCGCCAAAGAGATGACCGTTCGGGAGGTCTTGGGGCACTCCTCCAATATTGGAATAACTAAGTTAACACAGAGAATTGGTAAGAAAAACCTGCATTCGATGCTGAAGTCTTTCGGGTTTGGCGAACGAACCGGAATCGTCAGCGACTATGAAGCACCCGGGTCGATTCAGCCGCTAAAACTATGGGCGGACATCACATTCGCCAACGTGAGTTTCGGGCAGGGGATTGCGGTGACGCCTTTGCAAATGGTTCGCGCCGTTGCGGCCATCGGCAACGAAGGGAAATTGATGCGTCCGCAAATATTACGCCGGATTCTGACCCGTGATGGTCATACGGTACGGGAATTTGTTCCCGAAGTGGTCGGACAAACCATTCGTCCAGACGTCGCCCCGCTGGTTATTGACGCGATGAAAGCGTGCGTCGAGCCGGGAGGTACCGGTACGGCCGCGGCTATTCCTGGGTACACGGTCGCCGGAAAAACGGGGACCGCACAGAAAGCCGACTCCCCGTTCCGCAAAGGAAAACGAATCGCCAACAAAACCAAATCCAAAGGTTACATGCCCGATGCCTGGATCGCGTCCTTTGTGGGGTTGGTACCGGCCGAAAACCCACAACTTGCTATTTTGGTCATCGTGGATGAACCCGATGGCCGTGGTTTTGGCGGGGTCGTAGCGGCCCCGGTTTTCCGAGAAATCGGCGAATTTGCACTCAAGCACCTACAAATACAGAAATCAGTAGCAAGGCCCGTCAAGATTGCGAACAAAGGTGAGTTGGAACAACGGCCGGCACCCGCCTTGCCCAACATCGGCCTAGCCGACGCCGTAATGGAACAACCGTTCGCCACCATAATGCAAGGAGACCAACCCCAAACCGTGCCCAACTTCGTGGGACAAAGCATTGCCGCCGTCGTACGTACGGCATTGACCGCGGGGATTCAGGTGGAAATAGAAGGCACTGGACGGGCGGTCGCACAAAATCCGTCTCCAGGAACCAAGTTGGATGGTTCTGAACGGATTCGTGTACGGTTTGAGTCGGCCATCAACCGCGAACTTCCAAACCAAAGTGCCTCGGCGCAGGGGGGGCTATGAAACTCTCGCACCTGCTCGCCGCCATCTCGCCCATCGCCTCTGAAGGTCCTTCGGATGTGCAGGTCCGCCACGTGGTGCACGACTCTCGTCACGTGACCCCGGGCGATGTCTATGTGGCACGCCGTGGCCAACGTACCGATGGACATCGGTATATCGACGATGCGATACGCAACGGCGCCGTCCTGATCATCGCTGAGGAGGCACCTAGTGGCCCTTTGCCGACGCATGTGGCTTGGGCAAAGGTCGACAACACCCACGAAGCACTTGGACTCTTGTGTGCGGCCGCAGCGGGGCACCCATCCCGGCGTATGCTCGTCATCGGCGTCACCGGCACGAACGGAAAAACCACGACATCGCTTCTTACCGAAGCGGCCTTAAAACACGCAACCTGGTACGTCGGGATACTGGGAACCGTTATTGAAAGATGGCCGGGTCATGAACGCCCTACCGAAATGACGACACCGGAGGCGGACGTTCTGCAACACACTTTGGCACAAATGGCCGAAGCCAACGTACGCTGCGCCGTTATGGAAGTCAGTTCGCACGCTTTGGCGCTTCACCGGGTTACCGGGGTTGATTTTGCGGTCGCGTCGTTTACCAATCTGACTCAAGATCACCTTGATTTCCACGGCGATATGGAATCCTATCGCCTTGCTAAACAAAGCCTATTCACACACTATCTTAACAACAGTCCGATGGCGCGCGGAGCCGCAATCTGGGTGGATGACCCAGTAGGTGCAACGTTTGCCGCCGAATGTACAAAACCGGTCATCCGAGTGGGTTTTTCCCCCCGCGATGGCGTGGACCTGTGGGCCACAAACGTGACGTTGACTCTGGATGGCGTCACTGCACTTGTTCACTACAAAGGTGAACACACATTTCTACACAGCCCCCTTATCGGAAAACACAACCTCGCCAATCTTCTGCTTGCGATTGCGAACGTCCTGTTGGTCGACGTTCCTCTTTCAGTGGCCGCAGAAGGGGTTGGAGCATTGAGTCATGTGCCGGGAAGGCTACAGCGTGTCGATGGATCCAAACATTTCCATGTTTTCGTGGACTACGCACATTCTCCCGATGCACTGACAAACGTACTTGCGGCACTGCGACCTCTTACAAGACGGCGACTGATTACGGTGTTTGGATGTGGTGGTGACCGCGACCGGTCAAAACGCCCCCTTATGGCCACGGCGACCATTCAAGATAGCGACTTGGTGTATCTGACCAGCGACAACCCACGAAGCGAGTCACCCGATCAGATTATTGCCGACGCCGCACGTGGATTCGAAACAAGTGGTTTTCCGCTCCTTACCGCTAAATTAACATCATCCCGCGGATATCACATTGTCGCCGACCGCCGCGAAGCGATTTGTCGCGCCATTGCCGCCGCAAACAGCGGCGATGTAGTGCTGATTGCCGGCAAAGGTCACGAAAAATACCAAGAGATTCAACATATCAAACACCCGTTTGACGACGTCGCTATCGCATCAGACTTTCTGTACCACCAACGGGGGGCTGCATGACCCATATCGCCATCAGCGCCGCCTCCTTATCTAAGTGGATCAACGGGGAAATCCTGTTAACCAACTTCGGTGGTTCCGTACATCTGGTTGGAACAGACACCCGTACGTTACCGGAAAACTCCTGTTATTTTGCACTACTTGGCGAACGAAACGATGGGCACGACTTTGTAGACGAAGCGATCCGGCGAGGAGCCAAAATTGTTGTTGTGCAACGGGGAAATCGCCCCGACTGGACCCGGTGGGCAGATAGCGGAGTCGACATCGTATCAGTCGACGATACCACGGCAGGTCTTGGTATGCTGGCCAAACACTGGCGACGTCAATGGGGTGGCCATGCGGTGGTCATTACCGGGTCAAACGGCAAAACAACCACCAAAGAATACACTGCCGCGGCCCTGGAGACGTCCGGAGACGTTCTTCGTACCCCCGGAAACTGGAACAATCACATCGGATTACCGCTCACCATTTTTGGGCTGCAACAACAACGTTATGCGGTTTTGGAAATCGGAACCAACGCACCGGGAGAAATCGCCACGCTTGCCGATATAGCTCAACCCAACGTGGCCATCCTCACCAACGTCGCCCCGGCCCACCTGTTGGGTTTGGGGTCCATCGACGGCGTCGCAACCGAAAAAGGAGCCTTGTTTCGCGCACTTCCCAAAGACGGCACGGCCATTGTCAACCTCGACGACCCTTATGTGGTGAAAGTTGCCGGAGACGTTGCGGTCCACAAGATCACCTATGGAACAGTACCGCATGCCGATATCCGAATATTGGGCGTGGAATCGCCAACTTTGGGAAACCTGGTGATTCATTTGTCGATAGCTGGGAAATCCATCACCCAACAACTCAACGGCCTGGGTGTCCATTTGGCTCACAATGCAGCGGCTGCGGTAGGAGCAGCCATGGCGCTCGGAATGGACCCCGAAGTCGCGTTTTGCGGAATCCAACATGCACAACCCGCAGGACATAGATTGACGTTGCGGCACACCATCCAAGGTGTTCATATTATTGACGATTGTTATAACGCCAATCCCGGAAGTATGGCCGCCTCCCTTGCTGCGCTGGCCAATCTGCCCATTGGCGGCCGCCGTATCGCGGTATTGGGCGATATGCTTGAGCTTGGCGAAACGAGTCCGATCCTCCATCGGCAGCTTGGAGCAGCCGTCCAGAAAGCGCGTGTGGATGTACTGGTAGCCGTTGGTCAATTTGCCAATGACGTCCTGGACGGCGCCAAAGCAGCAGGATTTACGGGCCGAGGTTATGTTGTCGCCACCAATGCCGACGCATTGTTTATCACCGACGACTTGAAGCCGGGAGATTGTTTATTTGTCAAAGGCTCCCGGGGGATCGCCTTGGAAAAAGTTGTCGACGCAGCACTTAGGGGGATTGGCTGATGTTTTTCTGGCTGGCGGAACATTTCCGCGGTGAGTTTGGACCGTTGAACGTCTTTCGTTATGTGACGTTCCGGACTCTGATTGCCTTTGTGACGGCCTTTGTGATCACGATGGCTCTCTACCCGTGGTTTATCCGCACCCTGCGCGCCAAACAGATCGGCCAGACCGTGCGCACCGACGGCCCCCAAAGTCATTTCGTCAAATCGGGCACTCCCACGATGGGGGGCAGCCTCCTGATCATGGCGGTGGTCGCGTCGAGCCTGATGTGGATGGATCCATCCAACCCATTCGTATGGATGACGCTCGCGGTGATGGTAGGTTACGGAATTGTTGGTTTTGTAGACGATTTTCGAAAATACCGCGACCGTAACTCCAAAGGAGTCAGCGGCAAAACCAAGCTGTTCTGGCAGTTTTCCATCGCCGGTATCATCATGGTTTTGTTTTTTTCCTGGATTCAACCGGGGCTGATGGACTCCTATTCGCTGCGTTTATACATCCCGTTTTTGCGTATTGATCAATATTACATCGAACTCCCGGCGTGGCTTTACGCAACGCTGGCCTGCTTTGTATTGGCGGGCACAAGCAACGGTGTTAACTTAACAGACGGCCTCGATGGCCTTGCAATCGGCCCGGTCATCACATCGGCGGCCACGTTTCTTGTGCTTTGTTATCTTACCAATCTTCGTATTGGTGGGTTTGATGTATCGGCCTATTTGCTTATCCCCAAAGTCCCCGGAGTCCAAGAACTCACCATTGTCACCGCTGCGATCATCGGCGCCGGCATTGGATTTCTTTGGTACAACACTTTTCCTGCGCAGGTTTTTATGGGCGACGTCGGCGCGTTGGGCCTCGGCGGAGCTTTGGGATGTCTTGCGGTATTCACCAAAAATGAGCTGCTGAGCCTGATTATCTTTGGCATTTTTGTCCTGGAATCGGTCAGTGTCATCACCCAGACTGTCAGTTATAAACTTACTGGAAAACGAATCTTTCGAATGGCTCCCCTTCATCATCATTACGAGTTAAAAGGGTGGCCGGAACCCAAAATTATCGTCCGGTTCTGGATCGTCGCGCTTTTGTTGAGCGTGGTGGCATTTGCTAACTTAAAGTTGAGGTAAACCCGTGACTGTTGCGCCCCTATTGTCCGAAACATCCACCCCGACTATGGCGATGCGGCCTTACGACACCGCGTTGATGGCCGTCGTGTTGGTACTGATCGGCATCGGCGTGGTCATGGTGTACAGCTCCAGCGTATACGTTGCCGAAGCCATGTTGAACAATGGCGCCCATTATTTGCACCGCCAACTTGTCAACGCCACCGTCGGTCTTGTCGCCATGATGTTCGGCCTGACTTTGCCTTACCGCAAACTGCGCGACTGGGTATACCCGCTTCTGGCGCTGTCCTTGGTGCTTTTGTTGTTGCTGCTGATCCCCGGAGTCGGAACCACGGTCGGCCGCTCCACACGTTGGTTCAGGCTTCCGTTTTTCTCGTTTCAACCGAGCGAGTTGGCAAAACTCGCGTTTATCGTTTGGCTCGCTTATTCGCTTGAAAAAAAGAATACGCGGATGAAGTCATTCACCGTCGGTTTTCTGCCGCACCTGTTGTGTTGTGGACTCATCATGGTGTTGTGCCTGGCCCAGCCGGACTTCGGTACTTGTTTGGTACTCGCCAGTTTGATGGTGTTGATGTTGTTCATCGCCGGCACCAAAGTAAGTTACATCGCGTTGTTGTTTTTCGCAGCCGTACCGATTGTAGTCAAAGTCATCGCCGGCAACAGCATGCGAATGCAGCGTATTCTCGCATTTTTGGACCCGTGGGAACACCGCTACGACGTGGGTTATCAGGCCGTGAACTCACTCGCCGCCATGGGGAGCGGCGGACTGTGGGGGCTCGGACTCGGAGAAAGTCGCCAGAAAATCGGGTACATCCCCGAAGCGCAAACCGACTTTATTTTGCCAATCGTCGGCGAAGAACTCGGATTCGTAGGCATCGCCGCTATCTTACTGATGTTTGCCTTCGTGGTATTCCGCGGCGTCATCATTGCGTGGCGGGCAAAAGACGATTTCGGTCGATACCTCGCATTCGGAATCACCATGCTCATCGGCATCCAGGCCATCGTCAACACCGGTGTCTCCATGTCACTGTTGCCCACCAAGGGCTTAACGTTACCGTTTATCAGCTTCGGGGG
>JABWCM010000208.1 GCA_013360285.1 Myxococcales bacterium | reverse complement strand
CGCATATGCTTACAAAGTTTTTCTGTAAGAGGGTGTTTGGGAAAAAAATAACGGCGAGCGAAACAGTGGCCGTAGCGAGGCGGGCCTGCCGACCGAGGCCCACCGGAGGCGTACCCAATCAATGGTACGCTGAGGATGGGCCGACCGAGGTACGGCCGACGTAGTAGGCCAATGTTTCGAGTAACGTAATTTTTTACCCAAACACCCTCTAAGCGGGCAGGGAGAAACGAATGACACCGACATCATCCAAAACGACATCGATCCCGAAGCCGGTAAAGCTCGTCCGAAGGTGGTCCGCTGCCCCGAAGACCCCGATGATAGCGGCCGGGGCGGCGCTGGGCGCCGGTGTGTCGCTGGGTTTGGCGCAAGCGGGCACGACCGCAACCCTGATAGGAGCCGGGGTCATTGGCGCCGCCGGAGTGGCGGCGGGAGCGCTGCCCACCTGGTGGGCGTGGCGGGCGGGGAAGGAAGCGATTCGACTGGAGACGGAACAACGCCGGGCGGACGAACAACACCGGGCGGACGAACAACGCCGGGCGGACGAACAACGCCGGGCGGACGAACAACGCCAGGCGGACGAACAACACCGGGCGGACGAACAACGCCAGGCGGACGAACAACACCGGGCGGACGAACAACGCCGGGTTGCCGACCAGGAAGCCCGGATACGCCGCCGAAACGCCGCCGAACTGGCACCCTGGGAAAAGGAACTAAGGACCTCCGACCCCGCAGCAGCGCAGGCCGTCTTTGATGCGGCGCCTGATCTGTCGACCTGGTTCGACCGAGCCGCAACGCGACCAACGGGGCCGAAAACCATCCCGTTCCGCTCCCCCCCCGGGTTGGACATGGTGCTGATCCCTGGCGGCGATTTCTGGATGGGCGCTTCGGAAGGCGATACGAGTGCCTACGAGGGCGAATCCCCCCGCCGCTGGGTCTACGTGTCGCCGTTCGCCATGGGCGTCGTACCCATCACCCAGGCCCAATGGAATGCGTTCAAGGGGACCGCCGCCGCGGCTCCGTTCTTCAAAGGCGATGGCCGCCCGGTTGAGAGCATCACTTGGTTCGACGCGGTCCGATTCTGTAACCAATTGTCGGACGACGCGGGATTCGCACACGCATACACATTTCTGTCCGAAACCAACGTACAATGGAACCGCCAAGCCAACGGGTATCGTTTGCCTACCGAAGCCGAATGGGAGTATGCCGCGCGCGCCTCCAACCAAACCCGATATTTCTTTGGCGACGACGACGGCCCGTTGGAAAAGTTTGCATGGTTTGCCAAGAACTCGAATGGCGAAACCCACCCCGTTCGGCAAAAAGACCCCAATCCATGGGGACTTTACGATATCGTGGGCAACGTGTGGGAATGGTGCTGGGATTGGTATGGCCGTTACCAACCCTCCGACAAAAAAGCCGAAAACGACAAAACCGCCAACGACACAAACGACAAAACCGACAAACCAACAGACACTATGGACAACCTGTCCTTTTTGGTAGACAACCCGACGGGTCCGAAGGGAGGCGCTTCGCGGGTGATTCGCGGCGGATCTTTCGGGGACGGTCCCAGGGACCTGCGCTCATCGTTCCGGAGCTTCTGGTACCCGGACAAGGGGGTCAAGGGGGTCTGGGTCCGGGGGTTTCGGATTGTTCGTAGTGTCGTTCGCCGGCATGGCGGATTGCCGGTGGATTCTTTTCGGTAACGCTGAAACCGCTCTGGATACGACTCGTACGGTGCAAACGGAGGAAATCGTGGAACTTTCTGTTCGCGAAGCGGCGACCAAGTTCGGTATGTCGGAACGACAGGTACTTTATGCCGTGAAACAAGGCAAAATTCCCGGACACAAAGAGTTTGTGAAAAAATAGCTGAACGAACTTAGACGGATGCTTTTGGCCCCACTGCCCAGAAAAACCTGCACCATATTCCCGATATGACTCGGTTTTCTTCTGGGCATCGGGGCCAAAATCCTCGCGTCCAAGTCCGTCCCCATATTTTTTCACAGGCTCTTTGGGTTTTTTTCGTATTTCCGCACGACCAACGACCGGGCCTGGACCCATGCCCCGAAGGGGCATCGCATACCAGCCCAGGGTGGAACCCTGGGTAGCAGATTCGACCACGCCCAAGCGTTCTGAAGGAACGCCGCGTAACCCCGATCCTCACATGCGGGACAGGATGTGAAACCGTGCCCATGTCCGTGCCCGTGCCCGAACGAGCCCGAACGTGCGATGCGTGCCCATGTCCGTACCCACTCCCGGGGACACCGACCGCGGCGGTGACGTCGTTGGAGCCGCCGAACCAGACGGCGCGAAGATGCGGCGTTCCTTCAGAACGCTGCGGGGGCACTGCACTGCAACCCAGGGCGTTGCCCTGGGCTGGTATGCAACGCCCCTTCGGGGCTTAATTGCTGTCATCCCTTCGGGATGAAAAACGACGACCCGGCAAGTTTCCCCGAAAATGGGAGCGAAACTACGCGTCGGGCCCGGTCCTTCAAGGAATGCCTCCAACTGTCGGCCGACTTGGGAAACGGTACCCAGGGGGGCTATTCCGGCAACTTGGCGGGCCGTTGAAAAAAATCGCGATCCCAGACTGTTCTCTTGTCTTGACCCTGATTGGATCAGGCCCCCCTCCCAAAAAAATCGCGATCCCAGACTGAACTCTTATCTTAACGACGAAGAGAATCAAACGCCAACAATCAAGGCTGGCGAACGACACTACGAACAATCCGAAACCCCCAGAGCCAGTTCCAGTAGTCCGGGTTCCTGAGGACCCGGTTCGATGAGCGCAGGTACCTGGGTCCGTCCCAGAAAGATCCGCCGCGAAACACCCGCGAAGCACCTTCCTCCGGCCCGCGGGGATTGGCGTCGACAACCGACAATTCCGACACTTTGACATTGTCGTTGTCGGAATTGTTGTTGTCGACCGCACCATAGGCCCCGTACTGGTCCCAGCACCACTCCCAGACATTCCCGGTCATGTCATACAGACCCCAGGGGTTCGGCTTTTTGGTTTTGACCGGATGAGTCTCATTATCGACGTCCCCACCAAACCACGCATATTCTTCCGCCGCATCCTTTTCATCGCCCCAAAAGTACGCCGTCGTAGTTCCCGCCCGAACGGCGTACTCCCACTCGGCTTCAGTGGGCAACCGATACCCATCGGCGCCGGCGTTCGGCCACGTTACTCGGTCGCCATCGATTTGGTACACGGGGGTCAGCCCCTGGAGTTCCGACAACTTGTTGCAAAATCGGACTGCGTTGAACCATGTCACTGCGTCCACGGGCAAATCATCCCCATCATAGTAGCTGGGATTGTCACCCATCACCGCCCGGTATTGAGCCTGCGTCACTTCAGTGACACCCATCGCGAATGAATCCACCCGAACCTTTCGTTGCGGGTGTTCATCGCTGTCGCCTTGGTCCTCCGGACTCCCCATCACGAACGTCCCTCCGGGAATCCACATCAAATCGATCTGAATCGAATCGCCTTTGGGGTCGATCTCGGCCCTCGTGCCCTGCCACGCATCGACCGCCACCCCCACCGCTGCCGCGGCCAAGCCCACACACGCCGCCACCCAGAACCACCGCCAGGTCGACTGCCACGGTTTGGCCGTGGCCGCTGCGCCCCGGCCCAGGCCCCAGCGGTACAAGGTTTCCCAAGTCGACGACGAGACCGTTTCCCGCCGCCACGGCAAACCGATTTTTCCCCTCGAATTCGCCGGCAGTGGGTTGGTGTCATACCACCGCAGCGGCTGCCGCGGGCGTTCGGTTTCGGACAACGGGTTAAGTATCGCCGCCGCTTGTCCGGGATCAGTCCACAGCAGCAGCTTGGCGTCCTCGATCTTCGTCGGTTCGGCTGCCCTATCGTCCTGGTCGCCACCGGCCATGGTTTTCGCCGCTGGGCTCCACGGGTCCTTGCCGCGCAGCAATTGGCGCTCTGCTTCGTGGATCCGCAACCGCTGCCGCCAATAGGACACCGCGCGGCCCAGAGGGGACTCCGACGCCGCGAACGGAGGTGGGCTGGGCGTGATTTGGGTCCACCACGTCAACCATTCGGCCCGCTTTGGGTTGGTCCCGTCCCGTCCGGTCGGAGCGGCGGTCACCTCGTCCACCACCCGTTGGACCTCGGTGGTCCGTGCCGCCAATCCGAGGGCTTCGTGCAGGTCAAGCGCATGGTCCACGGTGGCGGGAGTCATCGCCGGCGCCAATGCACAGGCGGCGCGCCAGATGGCCAGGGGTCCGGTCCACGAATCCGGTTCGTCGCCGGCCGCGGTTTCGGCGTAACCGCCGGTGTCGGCAACGAAGTCCGCCAGTTCCAGCGGCCGGATCATCGGCAGGCGGTGCCGGGACAAGACCCGTTCCACCTGGGGGTCGCCGCCGGAAAAATCTACCACCGCCAACCGGGGCCACCGGGTCAACCACTGGACCCAATCCAACGTTTCTTGGTTCAATGGACCGCGCAACGCCGGGAGCATCCGTTTGCCGTCGGTCAACACCAGGATGATCGTGCGCCCACCCCATTCGTCGGGGTCGGGTCGGGTGACCTCTTGCCCCGCCGCATCGACCAACATCGCCGGAACGCCGTCGAAACGCAGTTCCTGTACGGGGAGGCCGTACCGGGTCAGAATGTGCTGTACGTCGTTGGAAACCACTTCGGCGATCTTGTTCCGGCACGTTACATCCCGCCACAGCCAAAGAGTCTTGGGGTGGCGCTCGAACTCCGGTACGGGAGTGGGAATACCCCCGCGCCGGGCCGTGGCCTGAACGGTGGCCTCCATATCCAACATGGGGGACGGCACGTCGGACACGAAATGGTCGATGCCCCACACGATTTGCCGCAACGCCGACTGCGACAGGACACCGGCGCTGTGGGTTGGGGGGCGAACGGTCGTCGTGCCACTCTTTGTGTCGAGTTTATGCGGCGGGGGCGAGCGCCGTAACCAACGCCGAACCCCCCAGTACACCGCGGCGGCGGCCAGGATCAACGCCAGCGGGGCTGCGGTAGGGAGCAGGGGGGACTCGCGCTTCTCGACCGCAATGGTGTACGTGATGGGGGTCAGCCGCTCGTTGGGGTCGGTTTGTCCAATCCCGTCCACGGTCGGTGAGGTCGCGACGACCGGCGGTTCGACGATCGGTTCGGGCTTCCACGGTCTCCAGATTGCCACAACTACCGCGAGCACAAGCATAACCCCGGCCGCGGCGCCGACAAACCGGCGTCGCGAAACGGGTTTTTTGCCACCGGAACCGGAGTCCGGAACCGGCGGTGTTTCCAGTGTCTCCGGTGCCGGCCCCGTGAATCCGCCGCTCCCGCCCTCCCGGACGGCCCCCGCCAACGCCACGCGATCTTCCACCCCGCCGCCGACCTCCACTGCCGCCAACCGCACCCGTTGCCGCTCGATATAAGCCCCCTGACCGAGAAACCACGCGTCAAAAATCGGCCCGAAGGCCTCGCGCTCCTCGACGGTCCTCGTCAACACCAACGCGAGAACGGTTTTGAGCCGGTCGCGGTCCAACGGCGGCGCCGCCGCAAACACCTGTCGCAGTCGTTCCACTTCCCGGTAACCCACCGGCAACCCGTGGATTCGCAGGGCGTCCAGGAGCAGCGGCAGACCGGCGGCGTCGTTCATCGGCTAAGCCTTTCGATGTCTTCGTGGTGTTTGACCAACAACCCGCCGCGGGCCAGATCGGCCAGGGATTGGTCGGCGACCTTGGCCGCGTCGCGCACCCCCTGAGCCGCCAGCACCGCCAACCAAACCAACAGTTCCGCCGTTGCCGGAGGTTTGAGCAGGGTTTGGGCCCGCAGGTCAAAAAACCGCGCGATGGCGGCGTCGATGACCGGCTGCGGCAGGTTCGGAAAGTGATGGCCATGGGCTTGTACCGCCCGTTTCACCAACTCCTCGTTGAACTCGATGTGGTGAAACACACACCGCCGCAGAAACGGCTCCGGCAGCCGTTTTTCGCTGTTGCTGGTAATCACCACGATGGGCGGGGCGGATGCCTTCGGTCTCACCATTTCGCCCCATTCGGGCGGCTCGAACTCCCTCTGGTCGAGTACGAACAACAAATCGTTGGGAAAATCCCGCGACGCTTTGTCGATTTCGTCGATCAACAACACCGTGGGCTCGGTGGTAAGATAAGCCTTCCACAGCGGCCCCTTCTCGACGTAATCTTTCTTTTCGATCGTTTTGTTGGGGTCCTTGTTCACATAAGCCGCGTGCAGGTACTTGACCGCGTCGAACCGCCACAACAAATCGTGGTGAGTCGTGGTCGACCGGGTATCTACTTTGAAGAAGTGGGAATCCGGGATGCCGAAGTGGCGGGCAAGCCAATAGGCACAATGGGTTTTGCCGGTGCCGGGCTCGCCGGTGATGAGCAGCGGCATGCCCAAGGTCAGGGCTACATTGACCGCGTCGCGCAACTGCGGCGATGGATCGTATTGTGAAGACGTGGCGGCAAGTCCACGCAGCAGCGGCGGGAGTTGCCGGCCGGCCAAGGCGGCCTTGCGGGATTGGGGATTGGCGCCTGCCAGGTCGTTGTTGTCGACCCATTCAAAACGGGTTTCAGCCATCGGTTGACTTCCTGTTGTCCTTGGGTGGCGGATGGTGTTTTAGGTATTCGGCCGCGCCCTGATCGCGGACCTTCTTGAGTTCGGCCAGGGTTTGTTCGTACTGCCCGCGGGTTTGATGCAGAATGGATTGCACAATGGACTCTTGGTCGCTGCGGTTGACCACCAGGTCGTCCGTCTCAGCGAGGTAATCCCGCAAATCCTTGGCGGACACATCGGTGAGCGCCGGCAACAACGTCAAACCGGCCGCGCCGCCGGCCTCGCCCCGGACTCGTTGATCCAACTCGTTTTCGAACCAACCGCGCACGGCGTTGTGGTATGCGGAATCGGTTTCCAGACCGAAATAAAGAACGATCCGAGCCCGCTCGGGGATCACTGCGTCGACCCCGACGGCGGCCGCCCACGCGACGATGGCCTCGATCCGTTCTTGTTGGTCGGACCACGTCCATTCGCGGGTCAAGGTTCCGACATCCAACCAAAGAAGCCGCACGTCTCGGCTGAACGATCCCTCGGTCACCACGTGGGCGAACGTCTCTTTGAGTCCCCAATAGATGCGGTTTGACGGGCGCAGCTTCCCGAGCACCGCCGACTCGATGTCTTGTTTCGTCGTTTTCCCACACGCGCCGGCCGCTTGAGCGATGATGAGCGGCATCGAAGATTCCGTTTCGATAATGTACTGCTGCGCCTGCTCGGAAAAATGGTCCACGAGATGATGGTTGGCGCCATACGCACACAACACGTGGACTTTCTGGGTAGCGTCGCGCCATAGGGCGCGGGCTACCTCGTATGCCCGGGCGCGCGGGGTTCTTCGGTCGAACTTGAGGCCAAACAGCCTGGACTTTGCCAACGCTGCCGCCGACCAGGTGTGATACGCCGTTCCCAGGACGGGATATTTCCACGCCGCGGGGGATTGCGACTCCGGATCGGTCTGCTCCTTGGCCAGCGTCAAGACGGGGTCGGCGCCGCCCAGCACCCGGTGAAACCAGCGTAAATCGCCGCGGCCTTGGGCGCCCGCCGGATGCACCAAACAGCACCGCGCCGGCGCAAACAGGGTGGGGCTTGGCACCGGGTTGCCCGCGGAGACCCGCACACACCAATCGATGAGCAAGGGAGGATGTTGGGCCACCATGGCCGTGAATTTGGACAACGGCCACCGTTTTGCTCCACGACCCATCCACCACACGCCCGACTCCAACGCGGCGTCCACCAACCCCACCACCAGGTCGGGGACAAAGTGCGGCAAATGGTCGCAGGCGCCGTTCAGATCCGTCGTGTGGCAGAAGTGTTTGTCGTCGACGGCCTGTGGTGAAAGCGTGGAAAGTTCCTTTTTCACATCGTCGACAAAGCTCTCATACTCGCTCATCACCAAGGTTTTTGGCACGTGGGGCAGGGTCACGGGTACGGCGCGCCCGGCGCGTTCGAGGGCTATCTCGAAGGTCCACCCGAAGTCCTCCTCCAGGCGATCGCCGTTTAGCGTCGCCCACCGCCAGGGTAATTGGGCGAGCTGTTGGCCGGCGGTCCGGTCAGAAATGCGCACCCGCGGGTTGACGCTCAACAGGTTGGTTCCCACGGCCTGAGACGCGCCGGCGATGAGTTTCAGTAACGCCGCGTGGTGTTCCTCCTTGCCCAGCAACAGCAAACCCAGATTGTCCCCGGCGTCCTCGACCGCGGCGAGGTTGGCGTAGCTGGATTGGGCCACACGATAAGCCGGAAACCCTCGCCGGGTTTGGCCGCCGTGGTTGATTTTGGTGGACCGGAGCACCAGGTCAAGGTCGCGGTCAAACGGAAGACTTCCGGTCTTGGTCTGCAACGTGACCCTCATACGACCCTCGTGGTCGTCAAAAACCACGGTCAGCACCGGGCGCCCCGGGTCGGTCGGCCGGGCTTTGACCGTTCCCGCATCAATGTCGCCGCCGCCGTCGTCCTTCTTTGCGGGCGGCTTCGCCAACTCACGGGCGACCGCGGCCAAGATCGTGTCGTACGCCGCCCGACTCGCCTCCTTGACCGCGGCCAGGGGATTCTCGGGTGTGTTTCCGATGGCCCGAAACCCCTGGAACGTTGTCAGCACCACACCCTGTTCCCCGCCGTCGCTGTCGGTGAACGGAAAGGGCGTCTCTTCGACCCGGGACGACCGGACAAACAACGGGGCGATGACGATTTCGCTCCGTTCGGCCCGGTGCAGCAACCGCGGGATTTCTTTTTCATACACGTAGTCGGATGCGATGAAATGCGGCGAAATCAGCAACAACGCCAGACCCGCCGAATCGATGGCGTCTTCGATGGTTTTGTCCGGATTGCCGCCGACGGAAATCTGATGGTCTTCCCAAATCGACAGCCGCCCGGCTCGCTGGTCGGGTTTCAAATGCACGAGCAGGTCGTCGAGAAAAGGGCGGTCCATGCTGGAATAGCTGATGAAAATCTTTGGCTTCGGCGTTTCCATACGTTCCCCTCGGTGAAGCACTTCGAACGAGTGCGACGATATGCCCGAATCCCGCCCGAAGTCAACGGCGCCGCGGTTTGGCGTGCCCCGATTTGTGGACATTGTGTAACTATCCTGGAGTTACGCCAGGGACGCCAGCAATACCTTGAGTTTGTGAAAAAATAGCTGCGCCGCCTCTGGGCGGTGACTTTGGGGCGGCTTGGCTCCGAAAAACCCTGCGCCATATTCCCGATATGACTCGGTTTTCTTCCGGACATCGGGACCAAAATCCCCGCGTCCAAGTCCGTAACCATATTTTTTCACAAACTCAGACTCTTTGGATTGGGTGGATCGATCATTTCGGAATCGACGATCGGATCTGAGTGGAATACACAGCTTGCAACCTCGATCTGATGAGAAATCCGAGTCAGGGGTCTTCTGACGGCCTTGCAGCCAACGTGGGCGCGAAATGTGTGTTAGCGCAACGAACCGAGCAACTTCTCCAACTCCGCCACCTGATAGGCAACATCGCTGGGGTTGTCGACGGGTCTCGCTCCTTGCCCGCAAACGCGGCATTCGGCGCTGCGGGGAAAACGTTCCCAGCGGAGTTGTAAGGGATGGTCGAAGTGGTTGCCCCTGATGTTGTTGGACCACAACAGATGATCGCCCTGAGCATCGGAAATGCCCAACGTTGGAGCCATTTTACCCAGCGTTTGCAGGGCCATTCGGGCAACGAAGTTGGCGACGATCTCTACGTCGAGACCCAGCCCGGGAATTCCGCCCTGGTGATAAGCGCGGTCCGGATCGGCACCGTTCTCGTCGGGGCCGAACTGAGGAAAGCTGGCCGGGTCGGCGGCTTGCGCATCCAGAATACACTGATAACAAGCAGTCGCGCCGGGGATGACCCGAAAGACACGACCGATGTCCCCTTTGCCGACCACACTTCCGTATACGACCGGCGTATGGGCGGCCACGGCCAAAACGTTGATCGCTCGTTCCACTGCGTCGATCGCGGTGGTCACGACGATGAGCGTGCCGGTTTTTCGGTATTGATTGTGAAAGGCTTGGACAAACGTTCCACCCGTCGAGTTGAACGGAACGGGAATCCGATGGGTCTCGACCTGGGCCCAAGGATTATATGGCGCAGGGATTTTTCGGGCGAGACGGCCAAAGACCGCCAGGACAGAAACTTCATCAAAAAACACCAGCCACCTAGGGTACGGGCCGCCTGAAGTTCCCTGAGGTACCTACTGTTGTCCATTTCCCACCACGCCTTCTGCATTCGAATCCACCGTTGTTCATCTACCCAAAGCGGTTTCGCGGATTGTCAACGGAAACTGCGCTTACAACGCTCCCCGCATTCGATTTTGGCGCTGTCCCCTTTTCCGGGTACTCAGCACCGAACATTTGTCGCAGGAAATAATGCGCATCCTCGGTCTTTCCGTCCTCTGCGCGTTGCCGGGCGGACGACAGGTCCGATTCCGCTTGGGCAAACTTCATGCTCAAGTCGTGGCGCCGATTGTCGGTGAGGTTGTTATCGATGTTGGATCCGTGCCCCGCCGGGTCGGGAAATGACGACAGCACCCGGTCCTTTAAGTGTTGGAAGATCGTCACGAGCCCCGACAGGTAACTTGCGGGTTTGCTGGCCAACGCGTCGTAGACCATCCACTCCAAATGGAACGACCGAATGTCGATACTCGTGACATTTTTCCAGTGTTTGAGCACTTTGACCAAGGGCTTAGCCATGTCACCGGCGCGTTTGTTCGCTTCCGTCGACTTTTCGCTGTGAATTCTGGGATTCGTCGTAATCCAGCGACTGGTGTCGCGATCGGGGATCCAGTACGTCTCCTCCTTCTCTTCGTCGGGAAGCGCCGGAACGACGTCGTAAGCAATCCCGGTGCCGGAGAATTCGATATGGACACTCCGGTTCTGCAGGATGGCCGGCTTGGCAGTCGGGTACTTCCTGGTCATTGCGTCCTTGACCAGGGTGAGCGCTGTGGTCGGCGAGTCGTCGATGAGTTTCGGGTATTTTGTGGGTTCGAGGACCAAAAACAAGTCGATGTCGTTGAGCGGTGCTATCGCCGTGTGGCGCCCGTAAGATCCGGACAAGAACGACTGACGTACGGTAAGTTCGCGCTTCAAGTTGTCGTCGAGGGCCTTCCACTGGTCTTGCGCGGCTTGGCGCTTGGATTCGGAAAGTTCGAGGGAGGTCACAAAGATGTGCATGGCTTGGGTTACGGTCGTCATCGTATTTTCCTCGTGGAGTTGTTCGTTCAGGAACGCATCGTTGGAATCGTTCCAGCGAGCGTGCCCAGGAGTAATGCATTGATCGTGCCATGTTCCGATGGGAACAAAGGTAACGGCAACGTGAATCGTATCAGGCCTTATGTCTAGTTCAGATCCAGTTTAGCGGACCAGGTGTTCTGGGAAGTCGGAGATTTTCTTCCTGATGTGGGAGATATTCTACCACGGCGATGACATCGGGGGGCGAAGGCTCGCGAACCGGTCTCGCTGACTTCGGTAGGGGCACACGGTCGTCCCGTCCCGGCGGGAGCGGCAGTATGGGGCTGGTCGTGGATGCAGACCGTTCGACGGTAGGGGCTCCGTGTCCTATGGCGGCCGATTTGGCGCATCCCGCCGGGTTTTCGGAACCGATGAATTGGCATAGAAGTGAGGGGCAAACGCCGACCTGGCATCCGTGGGCGTCACGCGCCGGTGATCCGTTCGGCCAGCGGGCTACATCGAATATCGTGTTGACCACTGATGACGCTTGATGCGTCGTGCCATGACAGACTTTGTATTTCCTGTTCAACAATGGCCAAGCAAACAATTTAACTGATGAATTTTGCGCATGTATGCTCGATATAATGGACTCCGAATTATGGATTTACGCCGTGATAAGAAAAAATCTCCGTCCAACGACAAAACGAAGTCACGTGGGGTTGTTGCGGGAAAGGCACGACCCTCTCAAACTCGGTTTGATTTTGTTTTGACTTCGGGGTCCAGTTTATTGGGGTCCACTTTGGAGGGTCCGTCCATCAGTGTTGGGGAAACGGACTTTGTGAATTGCGGGGAAAGGCTTGGCGATTCGGACGCTTAGGCACTAGTACAACGGTCCAATAGTCGGTCCCCACTTTCCGCTCGCGTGCCCGTGCCCGTGCCCTAACGAGCCCGAACGTGCGAGACGTGCCCGTGCCCGAACGAACCCGAACGTGCGAGGCGTCCCCGTCCCCTCCACCATTCCATGCGGTTTTCGGCAATACTCCAGGCTCAGCGGAATGACGAGCGGAAAGTGGGGAGCGACTATTGGACCGTTGTACTAGCCCGGATTTCTCACCATCCTTCGGCTACGACCGCCAAACTGCGCGCGCGTTGAAGGGCGTGCTCCCTCTGCCGTGCTCAGCGGGCCAAAAGCACGCCTCCGCGCGTCCCCGGTCCGCACGCCGAGAATCTGTGGGCATTTTGGCGCTCTCGCTGCGAAGTCTGGTGAGAAATCCGGGCTAGATGTTTTGGCGGTTGCCACGTAGTTGGCACCTGTTTGGCGCACAGACGGCGATGGTGGATCAGTGAGCTTTTGGAATCAGGGACTTTAGCACTTGGGCGGCTTCTTCCGTGTCTTCGGCCATAATTAACTTAGCCAGGATCC
>JABWCM010000423.1 GCA_013360285.1 Myxococcales bacterium | reverse complement strand
CGGCGAAATCGACACAACAAATCTCCCCGAACCTTCACCAAACAACGCAACGGTGGGATCGAGGTTTGGAGGAAGTGTGATGTGAAAACCGTCGAACTCTCCCTGAAACGTTTCCTTTGTAAGAGCCGGCAGCAATCCGCCACTTGTACATGTCGAAACGCTCTGCAACCATCCATTCCGGATACACTCACGCACTGTACGCATCACGGTGAGTTCGGTTTCGACATCAATAGGCGGAACGGAATCGGATTCGTTTCCAAATAGTATCCGACTGTAGCTGTTGAGATAGCGGCAGTCGGTTCTCGTTGAGCCAATCACGGCTATGATGTCCCCCTCATTTTTCCACCCGGGTCGCATTAGCGAAACGGGTTGGTCCAAGATGCCTACCATGGCTATCGTAGGTGTTGGTAATATAGCTACGTCGCCCGTTTGGTTAAACAAACTCACGTTGCCGCTGCACACCGGTATTTGTAGAGCCCGACACGCGTCTCCGATGCCGCGAATGGACTCTACGAGTTGTCCCATGGTTTCAGGGTTGGTGGGATCGCCAAAGTTGAGATTGTCGCTTATGCCAATAGGCGCCGCTCCGACACAGGTAACCTCCCGTGCCCCTTCCAAGACGGCATGGAATGAGCCGAGATATGGATCAGATGCGCAGTAATGACTGTCACAGGTCAGCGATAGGGCGATAGCAGTGGAGTTGTCAGGTACCCACATCACGGCGGTACCGCTGCCGGGTCCGATTGCGGTCCGATTCCCGACTGTGGAATCAAATTGTTCGTATATCCACTGTTTGGATGCAAAATCAGGGTGAGACAACATGTTCAGCAGGGCGGTTTCCGTTGAAACCGACACTCGCGCAGGCTCTTCGGGAGCGGTGGTCGTTTTACAGGGCGGGGCCAAGACGTATGGGCGATGAATTAGGGGTGGATCGGAGACAATGGGCTGTACCGGCAGGTTGAGGACCGTTTCTCCCAAAAATCTTGCTTCCACGCGCTCCGTGTCTGTAACGACTCCGACTACGGTTGCCGGCACATCGAAATGTTGACAGATGGTCTGCACCTTGTCCCATCGTTTTTTCTCAACAACCAACAGCATTCGTTCCTGGCTCTCACTTAGCAGGATTTCTCGTGCCGTCAGGGGGGCCGTCCGCACCGGCACGTCATCGAGATGCAGTAGAATTCCGGTTTCTCCACGGGCCGCCAATTCAAACGCTGCCGAAGACAACCCGGCGGCGCCAAGATCCTGGGCGCCGACCACAAGCCGATCAGCGCACAAAGCCAAACAACACTCCATCAATTGTTTCCCCATCAGCGGATCCCCCACTTGCACGGTTGGTCTCAGTGGGGTTATGGAATCTCCAAATGATGCGCTGGCCATTACCGCTCCCAACACGCCGTCTTTGCCCGTCAACGAACCAAGCAAAATGACAATATTTCCAACCCCCGTGGCGGCTCCGCGAACGATTTCTTTGTGTCGCACAAGACCGATACAAAATACGTTGACAAGATTGTTGCCGGAAAACGCGGGATCAAACGCCACCTGGCCCCCCACAGTTGGTATTCCGACACAGTTGCCATACGCGCCGATGCCGGCAACGACCTCTCGAACAAGGCGACAGGTCAATGGAAGGCTGAGGTCGCCAAACCGAAGGCTGTTTAATAGAGCAAACGGACGGGCGCCCATGGTGAAAACATCACGCAAGATTCCGCCAACACCGGTCATGGCTCCCTGAAAGGGCTCGATAAAACTAGGATGATTGTGGCTTTCGATCTTAAATACCACGGCCCATCCGGAACCGATGTCGAGTGCCCCGGCGTTTTCTCCCGAGCGCACAATGGAACGTGTTCCTGTGGACGGAAAGTGGTGAAAATGGATACGCGAGGACTTATATGAGCAGTGTTCACTCCAAAGTGAGTGGACAACCGCTTGTTCGACCTCGGTAGGTGCGCGCCCAACTCGCGTTACGAATTCGGTGTACTCCCATTCAGACATGCCGGTTGGTTGGGCGTCTGGTCCGGATTGCTGTTCGGAAAATGTACGACTGTTTACCAAGATTGTGTTAACCATTGCAGAAACAATATGCCGTCGAAATTTCCCACTATCTGCGAAGTAGCTCGTTCGGGATGAGGCATGATTCCAATCACGTTGCGGTCACGATTGCAGATGCCTGCAATGTGGTGTCGCGAGCCGTTCGGATTCGCGGTGATGTCGGTTTCGCCTTCCGCGGTGCAATACCGAAGCACAATTTGATCGTTGTTTTCCAGTTTTGTCAGTGTCGT
>JABWCM010000012.1 GCA_013360285.1 Myxococcales bacterium | reverse complement strand
AGGCGTACCCGAAGGTACGCTGAGGATGGGCCGACGGAGGCAGGACCGACGTAGTAGGCCAATGGCTCGCGTAGCTTATTTTTTTCCCAAACACCCTCTCAGGGTCGGGACTTGACAAGCCGGCCAAAAGCGGCCGATCCAGGGACGCTTATCTATTTCCGCCGACCCTCTCAACCGGCCGTTCGTCTCGTGCCCAAGTACGTGAGAAATTTGGGGGCGGGTGTCGCAATACGGTTACGGATTGGTGCCACCATGCCCCACCGTGTCTTTCTATTGGGTCGGTGGTGAGCTATTGTTCCACGGGCTGGATTGGGGGCGCAAAAGGAGATTCGGGTGTTCATCTTAGTTGCCGGAGAGGACGAGGTCGGATTTCGGATTGCCGAGGCGGTAATGAGCCAAAACCACGTTGTTTTTTTGGCGCCGGATAACTTAAGCAGCGCTCGATTGGATCGTTTGGATGTGGAGGTCGTGAACGGTTCCTGCTCATCACCTGATGTTTTGCGGCGGGCGCACGTAAACCAAGCGGATGTGTTTATCGCCTGCACACCGATGGACGAGCAAAATATCGTATCGTGCCTTGCTGCACAAAGACTGGGTGCGAAGCGAGCTATTTGTTTTCTGAACCGCCACGGTTTTTTGAACCTCGCCGACGACGACGCGGCGCTTGCTGATTCTCTCGGTATTGACGCTGTGGTTCGTCCGGCAGAGCAATTGGCTGCCGAAATCGTACAAATTATCAGCATCCCCGGTGCGCTGGACGTCCGCACCTTCCATGATGGTAAGATAAGGATGCTTAAGTACGAGATTGACCCCGGTGCGGTTATTACGCAGCGCCCGCTGCGGGACATCGACATCCCGAAAGGGGTGAATCTCGTGATGGGTTTGCGGAGTGGTGAGTTGTTCATCCCCAAAGGCGATACGCTGTTTCGTGCCGGCGACAAAGTGACCGCAATCGGAACGGCACATGGTATCCGGACTCTCATTTTCGAATACCTCCGGACCAAACAGCATGCGTCCGAAACACGGCGCGTGACGGTTGTTGGCGGGGGGGTGGTTGGTTTGGCGGTCACCCGCGGTTTGGAAAAGTCGGGATGGAAAGTGAAGGTGATCGAGGTCGATCGAGCTCGATGTGATGAATTGGCGCTTCGGGTCAATTCGCTCGTGCTTCACGGTGATGGAACGGATTTGGATTTGTTGGACGAGGAGAGAATTGCGGACAGTTCGGTGTTGATTGCGGTAACGAGCAACGACGAAAAAAACCTTTTGGTTTCGTTGCTTGGAAAACATCTTGGAATACCACGGATCATTACCCGTGCCGACAAAATGGTCAATGAACGACTGTTTGAAAAAGTGGGAATTGACGTTGTGTTGTCTGCTCGTGGGGCAGCACTGCGGTCGGTGATTCGTGAAGTGATGGATTCCGGACGCGAGATGTTGGCTGAAATCGAACACGGTGTGGTGCACGTGTTGGAGTTGGCCCTGCCCGATAATTTCCGGCCTCTGTCATTAGCGGAGTTGCGTCCGCCGACCTTTGCAATTGTTGGGGCGATTATTCGCGACCGGCGTGCGGTTATTCCCCGAGGCCATCATGTGTTGCGTGGTGGGGATCGGGTGATCGTGTTTTGCAGAACCGACGATGAAGAACGAACACGGGACTTTTTCTTGTCGCAGGATCGGCTGATCCCGCGTGTTGAGGCGCGGTAAGTTATGCGGGTGTGGTTGGTCGCTGCGGTTGTCGGGCAAATGCTACGGTTATTTACGCTTGCCTTCTTCCCGCCCTTTCTGCTCGCGCTTTACGATCAAGAATGGAACATGGTGGTTGGCTTTGGTTCCGCTACGCTCGCCGCGTTTGTGACCAGCGTGTTGGCGTTGTGGCGGCATAAGTTAACACCAGTGTTTCAGCGTTCGGAAGCTTTCGGGGTTGTTGCCGGGACCTGGCTGATTGTCGCCGGTTTTGCTGCGATTCCGTTTTGGGTTTCTGGAATGACCCCGATAGACGCCTATTTTGAATCAATGAGCGGATTTACGACGACCGGTGCCACGGTGATTACCGACTTTTCTGTCCACGGGCGCGCGTTTTTTCTTTGGCGCGGTATGTGTCAATGGTTTGGTGGACTTGGAGTTATCGCGCTGTTTGTGGTTGTGCTTCCGCGACTGGGGATTGCGGGGCGCCAATTGTTTTTTGCTGAAGCGTCTGGTGCGCCGTCGGAAGCGATCAGCCCCCAGATACGGGACGCGGCCGGCCGATTGTGGTTGCTCTATTCCGCGATGACGGCTGTATTGATTGCGTTACTTACCTGGTCGGGGATGCCGATATTTGATTCGATTTGTAATGCGTTCGGGACAATGGCTGCTGGAGGATTTTCGCCGAACGGGTCGTCTATTGCCGGCTACCAGAATCCAATCGCTGAGTGGATTTTGGTCATTTTTATGCTGCTCGCCGGTGCCAGCTTTACGTTACAATGGCGTGTATATACGCGAGAACCACTCGGTTTTTTTCGCGATCAGGAATTCATGTTTTACACCGGAGCGATGGTCGTATTTGGGGTTGCGGCCGCTGTTGCGCTTGCGGGTGGTCTGCCGGGAGAAGAGGAACTGCGAACCGGCCTTTTTCAATCCGCCAGCCTGATTTCCTCGACCGGATTCGCGAGCACGGACTACAACCTTTGGCCGGATGTAGCTCGTGTGTGTATGATTGTCGTGATGGTTGTCGGGGGATGCGCCGGTTCCGCCGCCGGGGGGCCCAAAGTAGTTCGATACGTTTTGGTTTTGAAGCACATCCATCGGGAGATTTTGACCGTGTTGCATCCTCGGGGGGTTTCAGCAATCCGTTATAATGGGCGGCCGGTCTCCTACGAAATCATGCGCGCGGTTATCGCATTGGTGGCGTTGTATCTTGCGGGATATTTCATCTTGGGCGTGGTCGTGGTGCTTTTGGGGGCCGATCTCGTTACGGGTTTTTCGGCGGCCTTGGCATGTCTCGGAAATATTGGTCCTGGTTTTGGGCCCGCTGGTCCAATGGGAAGTTTCGCCGGATTCAGTGACGCAACAAAAATTGTCTTGACTGCGGCGATGTGGATTGGGCGGCTGGAAATTGTGGCAGTGCTGTCGTTGCTTCATCCCCATGTGTGGAAAAACCTGCGATGGGGACGGTAAAATTTCTGTTGGTGTTTTATAGTGGTCTCTTCGCTGTGGTAATATAGCAGCGGCTTCATGTAGTTTAGCCGCGCGGTAGCTTGGGAATTCGAAACAAGATGACTGTTACTGCTAACTTGCGTAGAACGAACGCAATCGTTAGCATCCAGAAAAGAAAATGAATCGGTGTGATTTGGTGCGGAATATGGGTTTGAGAAAACAATCAGTACTGTTTATTTCCTTGATGATAACCGGCACCTGGACAACTGCGGTAGTTGGAAAAACCTGGACGGTGAAGCAGGCCGGTGGTGGTGACTTTGGCGGCATCATGTCCGCCGTTAACAGCGCGGCAAATGGAGATACAATCGACGTATATCCGGGCACTTACGTTGAGCAAGTGACCATTTCAAATAAGACCATCAAGTTGATCGCCGTCGAGGGGCCGTCCAAGACCAAGATTACCGGTGCGCCAAAGTTGGTTTTTGTGAATCCGACTCCTGCGGCCGGCACTCTGATCGATGGATTCACTTTGGAAGGTGCAAGCGAAGGCGCCATGTTTGTGAACGGTGCGACTGTTACGGTACGGGGATGTGTGTTTTCGGGTAACGGGACACCAAGTGTCGATGGGGCGGCGTTAAAAGTTGGGTCAAGCCCCAATGTATTTCTTGAAAATAACCTTTTTCTGGGAAATTCCACAAAAAATGGCACAATAAATGTTGCTGGATCGGTCGTATCACTCGACGGAAATACATTCAGGGACAACACCGCGGTTTCCGGAGCGGCTGTACACGCGGATGCAAACAGTAAGATAACAGTGGCGCGGGGATTCTTTTGCAACAATTCCGCTACCGAAAACGGTGGTGCAATTTGGATGGCCACCGGAACGTTGGATGTGCGTTCCGGGGTGTTTGTCAACAACGTGTCCGTTGATGGAGGTGCGCTGTATCTTAGCGGCGTGACCGGCTCGGCGCCAAGCGGCAGCGTTATTTTGCAGAACATAACCTACGTGTCCGGTGAGGTTACCGGGCACGGGGCGCTGATGTTCGGCGTGGATACGTCCGTAGATATGGTGAATACGTTGGTCTTGCCAGGCGTGGCAGGCCCTGTTGCTCTTAGTGGGGACAGCACCACTTTTACTGCGACCTACTCTGCGTTTGTTGGCGATGCGAAAGAGGTTCTTTTTAAGGACGATGCTATTTCACCGATTGAATTTGACAAAACGGTTTTACTGTTTGACACGGCCGACACCGTTGGTCTTCGTGGACCAAATGGAGATGACCTTTGTGTGCTGGGTGCCTTCGAACCTTTTCCGGACAGCGTGTTGATCGATGCCGGAACCCCCAAACTCAAAGACTTGGACAAAACTCGAAGCGATATTGGCGCTTATGGGGGTCCCGAGGGTCTGGAGCCAACTATTGATACCGACGGTGATAAACATCCCGATTTGGAAGACAACTGTCCCGAAGATAAGAATGCCGATCAGAAAGATACCGATGAAGATGGCGAAGGGGACGTGTGTGACGAAACGAGCGGAGTGACGGACGACCAGGACGACGATGGAATCAAAGACGTCGTTGACAACTGTGCATTGGTCTGGAATCCGGAGCAAGAGGACGCCGACAAAGATGGCGCCGGAAACGCTTGCGATTTGGACGACGACGGGGACGGTAGCCCGGATCAGGTGGACTGTGCGCCTCTCGATCCGGCGCGGGGGTTGGATGCTCCCGAATTATGTAATGATATTGATGATGATTGCGACGGAGAAATCGACGAATTTCTGGGATGTCAAACGCCGCCCGATCCGGATGCCGAGGGTACGGGAGACATGGCGAGTCCTGATTCAGCAGGAAACGACTCCGGCGGTGCTTCGGATGGTAACGACAAGGCAGATGATGGCGGATGTAACGTGGGGAAGAGTTATGGTGTGGGCTCCGGAGCATTGTTGTTGTGCCTTGCGGCCATTTTGAATCGTAGGCGGGATTGTCGGAGCGGCGGCACACGATGTTAAATAAGTTAGTTACTCGGCTCTTTCTCGTTTGTGTCATGCCACTTGTAGCATGTGGAGCATCCGACCCCGACACACAGACCGAGACCAGCCTCAATCCGCAGGATGGGGTGTCGCAAGACGCCACAAGCGGTGATGTCGATTTGGTGTCCGATGGTATCGAACTGCCCTTGGTTGACTCTCTTCAGGACACCGATACCTTGCCGCAGCTCGACAGCGATACCAATCAAGCGTGGTCGGACATCGAGGATGGGTCGTCCGCTGTTTCAGACGTCGCGTTAGAAACGGTTGGAGACGCACCAGATGACGCCGACCCTTCGCTTGATGCCTCGATAGACGTGGAATCACCGGATAATGATGTGTCTGACGCTGCGGTTACCCCTGATGCAGACTTGCCATGCGGACCGGTGCCGGCGCTGTTGCCTCCAGAGGCGGTGCTGACAGAGTCCGTCAAGCTGGAGACGGTCGACGGCAAATCATTGGCGGCAACGTTCACATTTTCACCCGGGGCGGTGTGTCTTCCGGGGTTGTTGCTCGTTCATCAGTTCAATTTATCGCAACAACAGTGGGGTGACTGGCCGGAAAAATTGGCCAAGTCGGGCTACCTTGTCCTCACGTTCGACTTGCGTGGCCATGGGAGTTCCGACGCACAGGATGGGCCGTTCAATAATCTGTTGACCGATCCGGCGCAGACTCCGATGGACCTTGCCGCAGCAATGGCCGCGTTATTGTCACACTGGGCGGTGGATCCATCGCGCGTCGGTGTGATTGGTACCAGCATTGGTGCTAACTTAGCGGTTGTCGCGATGGTGGCCGAGTTAGGGGCCAAGGCCGTGGTTCCGGTTTCTCCTCGGTACAGCGCGATCGAATCCTTGTCTGGTGCGACTAACTTTGCATTGAGCAATGTGTTGTGTTTAGCGACAGAAGCGGATTCCAACGGAGATCAAGCTGCGACGTGTGCCAAATTGGTCGAAGATGCTGCCGGAAATGTACAAAAGCAGATTTACGATGGTTCTGATCATGGAATTGCACTCCTAAACAACATTCCGGATGCCTGGGACACCATCATCGGTTGGTTATCCGTGCATTTATAATCATGCCCAAACGTTGGACCGTTCGATTGTTTGCAGTGGGGATCGTGTTTTTGGGCACGCCCACGGGCATAGGTCAGGCCGCCGAGGGACCCCTGACGATAGAAATGGAACGCGAGCTTGCTGCCGCAGTGGTTCCTTCATTACAAAAAACCGTTAACATACGTTGTTCGACCAAATCCGTTTTCGGGACTGCGCTCGGTGGATGTCCACATCCACTCACTTACTTGAGAACAGAAGCGTTGCCCGGACAGGGTTTGCATCTGGTCCTCATTTGGTTTGTTCGGACGCCGGCCGGTGCCGAGTCCCCTCATTTTGTGTGCGACGAATGTACGGCGTGGGTGCTCCCAGCCCTTGTGGACTCCCACAACGGCAAACATGTTGTTCGGGCCATTGCCGGGAATTTGACGCAGAGCAGCGGACGGGAGTTGTGGGTGCCGACGTCGGCCTTCAATTTCGGCAAAACACCGGTGTTTCCCATCGACAAAATCTATCGAAAACGCGGCCTTATCCGCCAAGAACGGCAATTTTGGATCCAAAAAAAAACCAGACTGCAGCCAATCGGTACCGTCCCCATCCATGGGGGTAACGAGGGGGTGTGCGGACGGTTACAGGACGTGATTCAAACGCAAAAAACCCTTGGTGGTAAAGATGTTTGCGGGACCGTGTGGCGGTTTGACGCCGAACTCTCCACCCATTCGAAAGGACTCGTGGCCAAAGAGATTTTGGTAGAAGCTGCTCGTCCCAAATTCGTACGAAAATCTGTGCGCCGTGACGTTCTGTATGTGCTGACAAATCAGCGTCTTGTGGCCCCCAAAAAATCGCTTTTTCCCAAATAAACTCGTTTTCGTTGGACAAATCCCGCGGTTGACACCCCAAAAACGACCATATAATGTCATGGCGTATGAAGGGAAAAAACATCGACGGTGGTGAAGTCAAAATCAGTGTTCTACGAGGCGTTACCCGTCAGCGCCGTCGTTTTTCCTCGTTGTGGCCCGTTTTGGTATACGGAAGTTTGGCCGGAATTCTAGTTGGGTATTGGCAACATGTCTTTTCCCCACTTTTTGCGGCTCCGGAAACAAAATCTACATCCAAGGCCACGTCGCCGCCGTTGGCGGCACTTGCCGGTAAAGTGGCGGAATTTGTCGGCAGGCCCGAGCCGCAAATTACCGATTTTCAGCGCAGAATTGCTGAGGCAGCCGAAATTCAGTTGGCATCGGAAACCCGCTATTCCTCAGACTATTTTCGAATTGCGTACCCCGGTGGAGATGTCCCGAGTCATGTTGGTACAGGAGCCGACGTCATTGTGCGGTCGTTGCGTGCCGTCGGAATCGATTTGCAACGCGAAATTCACGAAGATCGAAAACAAAATCCCCACCACTATCCCCTGAAACGCTGGAAAAACAAAGAACCCGACCCCAACATCGACCATCGACGCCTTGCCAATGTGTATGCTTATCTGCTGCAACACGCCGAACGTGTTACCACCCATGTAGATGACAGTTCGTTCGTTCATTATCAGCCCGGTGATATTGTGATGTGGAGTTGGGGAATCGGAGAGTATCCGGACCACGCCGGGATAGTGTCCTTGCGTAAAAATACCGACGGCGTGCCTTATGTGATCGATCTTCACCCCAAAGCTAGTAAAATAACCGGGGACAACCTGGTTACTACGTGGAGTGTACGCGCGCACTTTCGGGTCCACCCCAAAGTGTTTGGTCCGGTTCAGCAAGCGCACAACGGATTATAAATCCTCCACGGATTCCCATCGTTCGACCTGGCTGTCTGGAATCACCGTAAGCAAATCCAACTGTCGTAATGCATAGTCCCGTTCGTCCTGGCGGTTCGATTGATACAACCGAATCAATGCCTGAAGTCGGTCGTCCCGTTGCTGGGCGAAGTCATCAACCCACGGATGGCGTACGCCGAAATCATGGCAACCAGAAAGGCGTTCTGTCAGCTCGCAGTACAACCGTAAGTGAAAATGTTCGGCGTGGGGAGACGAATCGCGGGGTTGTTCCAATACACGTTCCGCACGAAACACAATGTCTGCATCTTCTCCCGACCGAATAGCGTATTCCAAAAGAAGTTGCTTCAGCCACTCCGCAATAAAAATGTGCTGAACCTGAACGGATGTGTCCATAAGCAGGGCGCGAACCAACGCCCAGTTTCGTTTTGAATCAAAAAAAACCTGTGTTTTGTAGTCCTCGCTTTTTCCATCGGCATCAAATCGCACAAATTGGCCCGTATCGATCGGTTCGCCGACCAGATCGCAGGCATAAAACGCGATATCCGCGTCCCGGCCTGAATTGTGGGATACGCTCGGTTCAATGTCGCCGCCGATCTCTCGGCTTAAATTACCAACCCACAACACGCTGCCAGGGTATTTTTCGGCGACTTGGGCGGCCGCGTTTTTGACGGCGGTGATCAGCCCATCTGTTCCGTAATAATATCCGCGTGTTATCGTTTTCGGCAAAATTCTTAATCCAAAGCTGTCCTGGGGCAGTGGTTTCCCCTGAATCAACGATCCGGTGGTCACATTGCCGAGCGAAATGGCTGCATGTGGGTCGGTGGAACGATCTACTGGAGTGTGGGGAGGAAGGTTTTCGTGTACGCCGGCCTCTGGTACTGTGTTTCGTAACTTGTCGATCAGTGCTTCTGCATTGGCGGGATCGGGAATCTGGAGCGCCGAGTCAGGCAGATCGAGCGGAAGTGCGAACGTTTGCTGACGCCGCGTGGTTTGTTCCTCCGGAAACTGGAGCGCTGCATCCTCGGTCACATTTGTCAACGTGGTTTTCGGGTTTGGTTCGTCTCCTGCTTTGCCGATAGGAACGTACGGTTTATATAACGCACCGGTTTTGGAAATCGCGAAAGCGGTCATTTCTGCTTTGGACTTCGTTGCGCCCACGTTTGCAACGTCGAGCTGCGATGAACCTGCTTCACGCTGGCCCCACCAAGTGGCTCCCGCCCACCCGACACCGCAGGCCGCTACAACCCAAAATGCTAACGAGACGTGTTTGTTGATTGCCATTCAGTTAACACTTTTTGTGCGATTTCCGGTATCCGTTCCCCCGCACGGCGTGTAGTCTTAAGGAGAACAACCCCACTCGTCTATCATTCCATCACAATCATCATCTTTTCCATTACATACTTCGACGATGTGAACAATCGATTCGCCGCCACACACGACTTGCTCCCCTGAGGGGCTGCAACCAAACACACCGTTTTTGCAGAAATCAATATCGGGGCCGTCGCAGGGCGTTCCAACCGGAAAATCTTCGTCGATGTCTAGGTCGCAATCGTCGTCGATTCCGTTGCAGATTTCATAAGATGTCCCCCCGGTTTCGTGACACACCGTGGTCTCCAGGTCGGCGCTGCACCCGAGCCATCCGGAGACACACTTATCTTCGTCGGGGCCGTCGCACGGAAGACCCAGTCCCTCAAATCCTTCGTCGACTTCGCCATCACAATCATCGTCGACATAATTACACAGTTCAACCCATCCGCCCTTTTCCGGTTCATTACACGTGGACAAAGACTCTGTCTGACACACCCTGGTACCGGTTTTGCACATGTCTTTGTCCGGACCATCACACAACTCACCCACAGGGCCAAAGTCCTCATCCACGAATCCATCGCAGTCGTCATCTTTGCCATTACATGTTTCCACAAATGCCGGGGCTTGTTCCTCGCACACCATTGACTGCCCATCCGGAGCACAAACACCGGTCCCTGTTTTACAAAAATCGATGTCCGGGCCGTCACAAGGAAGTCCGACATCCGGAAAATTTTGGTCGACAACTTTGTCGCAGTCGTCGTCTACTCCGTTACACAACTCAGCCAAACCTGGGCCAATTTCCACACATTCCAGCGCTTTTCCATCGGGCAAACAAACCCACTTGCCGAATCGGCATTTGTCGGGGTCCGGACCATCACAATCCAGGTTTTTCGACGAAAACCCTTCATCAACCATACCGTCGCAATCATTGTCTTTGCCGTCACACAACTCCTGTAAAGTTTGCCCCAATACCTCCTCACATAAGCTGACTCCGTTGTCACATATCCACGTTCCGGTAGCGCAGTTGTCTATGTCGACACCATCGCATGGAAGCAACATCACGATGTTTTCATCAACTTCTCCATCGCAATCATCGTCTTTGCCGTTGCACACCTCGGCTGAGGGTTCTTTGGGTGTGACATCGCATTCAAGTTGCCACGCACCCCCTGTGGGACACGTCCAAACACCGGTTTGGGTACATTCGCCGAGTCCTTTGGTACACGGCGCACCTTCGTCGGCAAACCCGTCGTCGACCATGCCGTTACAATCGTTGTCAAGTCCATCGCCACACACCTCGGGAGTCAACGTATTTTCTGGAACCCCGCACAGCACTTTTCCACTTTTGGGGTCACAAACCCACATGCCGGCTGTCTGGCAGTCTCCGACCCCCAACGAACAGGCGGCTCCGAGGCTCTCCTGGCCTTCGTCCACGTCGCCGTCACAGTCATTGTCTAAGTTGTCGCCGCATCGTTCATCGGCGAGGCCGCCGGTGGTGTCGGCAATACAAACCGAAGTCGTCGCACTTCCCACGCCCCAAAACCGATCCCGCACTTCGACCGAGACCGTATGGCGGCCGGGCGTCAAAAAGGACGTCGTCGCCTGGGAGTTGTCGACAAACCCGGTGTCAAAGGCACCATCACCATCGAAGTCCCACCGATAACGTAATAAGCCGTCCCACGTAGTATTTTTGTCGGGATCGAAGGACCCACTTGCGTCCAGTTGTACCTGATAACCCACGGCAGAAACGTTCAGTTTGGCCTGCGGTGGTGCACCGTAACTTACCGCCCAGATATTCCGGCTACTCTGGGCTGTGACCCCGTCGGCCATGACTTGTAACTTAGCGGTCCACACCTTAGAACGGAATGGTTCGTCGATTATCAACTGTCCGATTTGGTAGCCGTTCCGACTCCCAGCAAAGTGGATGGTTCCATCGTCGGCAAAAACGATCCCCCGCGGGAACCGCAAAGCCAAATCCGTCAACAATTGAGGCTGTGCGGGGTCGTTCATGGCAAAAACATGTAATTGATACACGCTCGCAACAAACAGCAGGCCGTCGTCTCGCAGTTGCGTATCCCAAACGGCCCCATCGACATCCAACGTGGTCAATAATGTGGGTTCGTCTGGGTTTGTCACATCAACGATACGTGCGCCAGACCAAACATCGGCGACGAAACACAGGCCGTTGGCCGCATCCACGGAAGTAGGGGTCGACCATGACAAAATCCCGTTCGCGGTAGCCAAGTGCAACTCACCTCGCCGCACCGGGGTTGTTATATTACTGATATCGTAGACCACCAGGGTACCGGCATACAAATCATCGTCGTGTCGCACAACAGCACACACCAGGTCGCCAAAAACATCGACATCGACTACCTGTCCCGGTGCACTGTGCGGCAGATGGGCCACCAACTGACCGGTTTCAGTGGGATCAATCACCGTCAGCCCATCTTTGTCGGCCACCAGCAAATGTCCCTTTGCGTTGACGATGCCGTGAGCCATAGTGGTTGCACCCGGAGCGACCGGCCCAATCACCAAAAGACCTTTCGTTGGGTCAGAAACATCAATCCGCACAAGGCCGCTTGCCCCGCGGGATACAATCAGGGTGTCACCGTCGGGAACCATTTCCGAGTGGATCGTGATTTGGGGCACGGTCACCGACGACCGAATTGTTGTGGTCGCCTCCGGACCGATTTCCACCGCGTACAGTTGTTCTCTGTCGGCGTCCAGCGCGAAGCCCCACCCGTTGTGCAGCAGGATCGATTTATAAACCCGCCCCCCGGGTGTGGGGGTGCCGGGTGACAACTCCAGTCGCATGTCGGGGATGGGATAGGTATGTACATAAGGCGCGAGTGGCGCCCAATCGGTTTCAAACGTACCGTCGCCGTCCACATCCCACCGGCCCAACAATCCCGTGTCCAACGGCGCCAACGGTTGAAACAATACTTCAACCGTCTTCTGTGCGCCCACGGTTGTTGCTGGAGTCGCAATAAATCGTGCCTCCGGCGGTGGCGGACCGGCTATGATTTCCAGCGTCCGCGTCGCGCTATGTATTGTGCCATTCACCGATACAAACAGGGTTGGATTGACGGTTCCGGGTGAATCAAAAACCCAGGAAATTTCTGGGTTTTCGGACCACGAGGTCTCCGGAAGCCCATCGCTGTCGATATCCCATCGATAACTTACTGAGTCGGTGTTTCCGAAAATCGTCGTCGTTCCACCGGACAACAACAACGGTTTTTCTACTGACCATACCGTAGGTACCACAAAGTCCGCAAAGACCGCAGCCGTGGCACCCGCCCCGGGTAAAATAAGCAAAGTGTGTGGGTAAATAAGTGTCGTGTCCAACCCGGCTCCCGTTTGTGCTTTTACCGAAATCTGGTAGTTGCCCGGCGGCAGCGGCGGAATCACCAACAGGAAATTTTCTACGGCTTCGTCCCACGCCGAGTCGGACGCCGGCAGCGGTAACCAAACGTTTTCTTTGCCGGATTGACCCAGTGCACGGATTTGCCACCGCACGTCACGTATGGCATCCAGGGTAATAGGCGGAGCCGGAGAACTTCCTTGGGGGATAAACGGTGTAACCGAAATCTGGCCGGTCACCGTCCACGGACCCGTTCCTTGCGGGGGCCCCGAAAAGGTGATTCGCGGCGGCGCATCAAACAAATCCAGAATTCCGTCGTGGTCCGAATCGTACCAACCCCAGGCTCCACGTGTGTACGGATTCACATAAGACACGTTGCTCAACATCAGAGATGGAATGGATTCACCGTGCCCACTTACCGCGCCCAATCCGTTGTCATATTGGGTGTTTGCATTGGTAACCTCCGTGATTCCGGCCAGCAGGTTGGCCGATTTCGCGGCATCCGGATGGTACTCATCCAACGCCCCGAAGGTATGCCCTAACTCATGCAGAATCGTGCTCGCCGGACCGTTGCTGAACACATTGATTGCCGGGCCGTGGATATATGCCGACGCGCGACCCCCCTGAGCTTCGGTGTTGTCGATGATCACCAACACGACAGACCAATTGGTATTATAAGATGTTCGCAACCAATTTGCATACGCTCTGAGGCGTTGTAAGGTCGTGCCTTGGGTAAATCCGCCCGGTGGTCCAACTTTGCTGAGAACATCTTGCAGCAGCAAATCCGGGAAATTTTTTCCTCCGCTTAACTGAACCTGGCGTATCCCTTCGAAATCGCTGTCCACCGTTCCGTAGGTTCCTCCGGATGCTGGTTTGTTTTCCAGGTGCAAAACAAAAGAAACGTCCGCAAGCGGTTCTTCGGCGGCCAAAAAAGAAGTCGCGGTTTGAACTCGGCCCATCACGGATGCCACTTCGTCGGCGGTCCAGTTTTCGGTATTTAAGTCCACATTTCCATTGGATTCGGGCAAGAAAATACCCACGGCGACGCTACCAGCCAGGAATCGACTCGTATCCACCGCGGCTGCGCCCGGCGGTTGCCCCACGTCGTTCAATGGCGAAAGAAAATCCAACGTTGGCGGTGCGTTGTCCTCAGCCACCGCCGGTTCGTGTTCAAACGGCTCATCCAGTACTGTGTCGAAAGCCCCCGGCGGTGCCGCTTCCGGTGACGCGGACGCCGCCAGTGCCGCCAACGCTGCACGTGTTTCTGCGGGGGAGCGGTCGATTTTTTCTTGGTCCAACGTGTCTATTGGAATGGCCGCGACCAGAATGTCATTCGGCCACGTTGTGACCGTTTGCACCGAAGACCTGACCACAACAACTCGGGGCGGGAGCACGGTTAGTAGTTTGAGGCCGCGTGAACCAAGTTTTTGCTGTAGACGATGATTGTCCAACCTCAGATCTGGCTGTAAGATAAGCGCGAAGTCCCGATCGATTCCCGAGTCCAGATTGGGATTTTCCCAAAAACGGCTTAGATTCGCCGGTTCTGGGTGGTTGGTTGGGGGGGCCAAATCGATTTTGACCGAATCACCACAGGCAACCAAGCCGATGATCAAACAAATGGTCGCCAACGTCATCGGCGCCAATAACATCCGGTTCCTGCAGCGGTTTTTCATTCCTTTTTCCGTGTTGATAACAGGTTCGTTTCGTACTCGTTGTGAGGTGCTAGGTGAATGTTCAAGATACCGGTTTGTTGGTCCTTCATTTTGGGGGGCCGCAGAACGTTTCCGAAGTAGAACCGTTTCTGTACCAACTTTTTTCCGATAAAGATTGTATCAAACTTCCGCTGTCGCCTGTACTCCAGAAACCATTTGCGAAAACCATCAGCAAAAGACGGGCTCCGGAAACCGCGGCTCAATACGCCGAAATAGGGGGCGGATCCCCGTTGGTTTCTCGTACGTTTGAGCAAGTCGATGCGCTGCGCCAAATGCTTTTGAAAGAAGGAATCACGCTCCCGATTGCGGTTGGAATGCGTTACACGCCGCCGTTTATCGAACAAGCAGTCCGGGAACTTAAGGAGAAAAAAGTCAAAAAAATCATTATGCTGGCTTTGTATCCACACTACAGCATTGCAACGTCCGGTTCGGCGTTTAATGAAGCCGTTCGTGCCATCGACGCCTTATCTTATCACGACGTGCGGATCACTGTGGTTCCTGCCTGGCCAACAGAGCCCGATTATATTTGGGCCATGGCGGACCTATTACGACGCGGATTGTCACGGTTTCCTACCGGTGCCGATGTTCACGTGTTGTTTTCCGCGCACGGTCTTCCAACATCGTATGTGAAAGACGGTGACCCTTATCCTAATCATATTCAGCAGACCATAGCCGCCGTGATGCAAATACTCGGCCCCGCCACTCCGACATATACACTGGCATATCAAAGCAGGGTTGGCCCCGCCCGCTGGCTGAGCCCGTCGACCGACGACGAGCTGATCCGGCTTGGTTGCGCCGGTGTTCGTAATTTGCTCGTCGTTCCCGTCAGTTTCGTATGTGACCACATTGAGACCTTATATGAGATCGCTGTGACCTATCGCACGCTCGCCCAAACGTGGGGAATTGACCGATTTGAGCAGACAGACGCACTCAACTGTCACCCACAGTTTATTTCGGCGTTAAAAAACATCGTGATACGCGCGTTGAACCAGGCCGGGCGAAGATGTGTGCGGTGTTTGTTGCCGCGTCCCCCGTTGATTGAATTTCAAAAAAAGTGTGTAGATTGCGGATTTCGTGAGCCTGAGTTCGTAAAATGGCAAATACGTTATCAAGGGGAGGGAGCCGGCGCAATTGCCGGAAAAGAATAGCGCGGCTCGTGTCAATGCCGAGATCAAACCTATGGGGCTTGGGTGCCGACCGGTTTGGGCGACACGTTGAGCCCGGCGCCGCTTGATTTTCCGTTTGCGACGGGGCCGGCACCCAACGGACGGACTGTGAATCCACCACCGCTGGATTCGCCGTGAAATGTTGTTGGCACAACGATTTGTGGGCCACCTAGGGTAGGGACCCCTTCGCAGGCATCCGGGCATTGGTTTTTGTCGGTGTCGATTTCTTCGGGCAGCAACGAACCCAGCGCATATAAAATAAGCAAAGTCACATCGGCTACGTTCACTTTGCTGTCGCAGTTGGCGTCGGCTGATTGAGGTACATCCGTCAGGCACGGGGGTACGTTTCCATCTTGGCCGTTTAAGTACCACAGCGAAACCAGCACGCCGCATTGTACATCGGTCACATCGGTTGTCGTGCCGCCGGAAATGTTGCCCGGTGGATTCAAGCACCCAGCAAACGAGGTATTTTCAATCCACAACACCACAAATGCCGCAAGGATGAATTGAAAAAAGTTGATTTTGATGCGTGGACCCATACGTCGCTCCGTCGGTTTCATGACGCAAAAATGTAACGCATCTATTCCCGGTCTGACAAGCGATTCCACGTTGAGCCCGCATCGGCCGCTTCGTGCGGCATCCACCAACCCTTTTTGCGGTCCTGGTTCTTTGTGACTCGTGGGATTTTCGTAACCGGAATGGGTCTCTCTTTCGCTTCGCTTCGGTCGGTGATAGGTTTCTGGGCTAGTTCCGCTGCCTCCCGGCATCGTGGCGAACAAACGCGGTATGATTGCCTGGGTTTGGGAAATTTCGGCGGTATAATGGTGTCCAGCCAGCCGATACGGCAGCAAAGATGAATAACCGTAGGTTTAGATTGCCAGTTGGCGACACATGTGGTGAAATGGCGGCCTAATACGCTCAAGGTGAATAAAATGTTACGCGGAAATTTGCATGACAGTTTTTTTAGGACAATCGGATGGTTTTCCGTTGTTGTTATGTTAGCGATGGGGCTTCCGATGACCGGCTGTGGGGACGACGGTGACGGAGGCACGGATAGCGACACATCCGGCGATGCGGCTGCGGTTTGTGGGAATGCGGTGCTGGAAACCGGTGAGCTATGCGATCCCGGCATTGTTTCCGGCGCCGGGTTGTGTCCTTCGGAGTGTCCTTCTGCGTCTCCGTGTGCTGCCGGCACGTTGGTGGGCTCTGCCGATGCCTGCACGGCGGAATGTAAGTTTACCCCGATAACAGCTTGTGTCTCAGATGACGGTTGTTGTCCCCCTGGATGTCCGGGACAGGATAATGATTGTACGGCCGCGTGTGGCAATGGGGTTGTCGAGTCTGGAGAAACCTGCGACGGCAATTGCCCGGTCCAGTGTGATGACGGCAACGCCTGTACCATCGACACCAAGACCGGTACCCCGGCCGGATGTGATGTCGCCTGCTCCACGACGGTGATCGACAGTTGTATCGACAAAGACGGCTGTTGTCCTGCCACCTGTGATGCTGCAACCGATAACGATTGTTCTTCGACATGCGGCAACGGCCAAATCGATGCGTCGGAAACCTGTGATGGTGATTGTCCCACATCGTGTGATGACGGTGTGGCGTGTACTGCGGATACGTTGACCGGCTCCGCCGAATTGTGCAGCGCCGCTTGTTCTTACGCAGCGATTTCCCAGTGTATGTCCAGTGATGGTTGTTGCCCGTCGGGATGTGACCCGGCGTCGGATTCAGATTGTTCCGCCCAGTGTGGTGACGGCAAAGTGGTCGCTCCGGAAACCTGCGACGGCAACTGCCCCGAATCCTGTGATGACGGCAATGCCTGCACGACAGATCTGCTGACGGGCAGTGCAGAAAATTGCAGCGCCGCGTGCACCAACAACCCAATCACCGCATGCATTCACGATGATGGTTGTTGTTCTCCAGGATGTACGGATGAAACCGACAACGATTGCGAGAATCTCTGTGGAAACGGCACCGTTGATTCCGGCGAAACCTGTGACGGCGATTGTCCAACCACTTGTGATGACGGCAACACCTGTACAGCCGACTCCTTGACCGGAAGTGTCGACGAGTGCACCGCCGCATGTGTCCATGTAAGTGACGCGAGTTGTGGGCCTGCTGACGGGTGTTGTCCCCAAGACTGCACCGGCGCCGAAGACGCCGATTGTAAGGCCGTATGCGGCAACGGAGTGGTCGAAGAGGGGGAGACCTGCGACAAAAACTGCCCGAACGTTTGCGAAGACGGCAATCCGTGTACGGAAGGCGTGATTGTGGGCTCTGCCGACCAGTGCACGTGGTCATGTGAACACAAACCCATCTCCGCCTGCCAATCCGGCGACACATGTTGTCCGGTGGGATGCCATGCCAACAACGACTCCGACTGTCCATCGATTTGTTCCAACAAGATTGTGGAGCCTGGTGAAACCTGCGACGGCAATTGCCCCGTGCCGTGTACCGACAACGATCAATGCACAACCGACGTGTTGACCGGATCGGCGCTCGCCTGCAACGCGGTATGTAAGTCGTCGCCGCTCAACGTGTGCGTCTCCGGTGACGGCTGTTGTCCTTTTGGGTGTCTCGAAGGAGTGGATTCGGACTGTGCGCCGCTTGCCTGCGGCAATATTTTCTGCACGTTGCCCAAGCCCTTATGTAACTGGAATGGACTCGACTTATCTTACTACAATCAAGCGAAATGTAGTTCGTTTCAAGGCAAACCTCAGTGTTCGTTCCCCGCCAAAATCCAGGCGTGCGATTATGAATGTTTCCAGGGTGTTTGTGTGGAAGCCTCATGTAATACTGCGGCCGGTATCCCGCGGATCGATGACTGTGGTGACGATGACGACGAAGACTGTACCGGCGGTGCGGCTGCGTGTGAACCTCCCGTGTTGGTATGGGGCGAAAAACAAATCGAAATTACGTTGACCGCCGGGTTGGCTGTTGATTTGCCGGTTGTCGATTTGTGGAAGTGGGGAAGCCAGACCGACGGTGCGGTTGCGTCCACCACGGTGCGGCTCAACAACAAATCAGGAAAAGCGTTGATGATCCAATTGGATGGCGGCCTGGGCCAGATCTTGGGGATTGGGCAGATCATGGTGCTGCCCACATCGACCACTTTCACCAAATCGACTCTGATCGAAGCGACGTGCGCCGGATGTGCTAAGGTAACGGTCGATATCGGTTATTTTGAACCCCCGGAGCCTCCCACCCTGCTCAAAGGAAAGTTCACCGAAAACAGCGGAGGCACGTCGTTTCCGGCAACCCTTGCGGTGAGTGTGATTCCGCTGCCGGCGGCGCCGGGTATGCCGTATCCGCGGTCGTTGCGGGAATGTATGGGCTGGAAGTCCTGCACGGCGTTGGTTTATGTCGATGCGGACGTGTATACGGTCAAGGGGCTCATCGAATGGTCGCTTGGACCGACCGCGACAAATCCTCCGGTGTTGACCTGGGATGGCGACAGCCGTGTTTTCAGCCTCTCGTTGGTTGGTCCCGTCTATGCCGGCTCGGTCGATGGTTCGCCCGAGCGACTTGAAGGATTTTTTGCCGATACCAAAGATTCGGTTCCGTCCGGTGACTGGGTGTTGCATTTTGAGTGATCGGTTCCGGTTTGGCAGCGGTATTGTTCGGAGCCAGGCAATACGAGCAAGGTTGGGGTTTTTTCGACCCGGGACCCCAACATGTTCGAAAATGTGGGGTATTTCGGATGGGTGATCCGCAACATTTTTGAAAATGTTGGTGTGGAGTGACAAAAACCGTCAACATTTTTGAAAATGTTGGTGTGGAGTGACAAAAGCCGTCAACATTTTTGAAAATGTTGGTGTGGAGTGACAAAAGCCGTCAACATTTTTGAAAATGTTGGGTGTTTTTCGACCCGGGACCCCAAGATGTTCGAACTTGTTGTCAATAAGACTTATACAGATTGGAAGTTACACACCAAAACCTTTTTGCAACACCCGATTTCGGACACTTCATTCAGGCATATTGTTGACCGTTGTTTGTTCTCAAACCCACCGATGGATTTGGTTTGACCCCTCTTGTTCACATTCGTCATGCTTATTTCTGGCTTTTTTCGTTTGTCGGTATCTTTGCGACCTTTGCAAGTCCATATTTCAAGTCAATCGGTCTGTCGGGAACCGAAATTGGGGTGATCGGAGCCATTTCACCCATCATGATGGTGGTGATGCCTTCGGTATTTGGTGCCGTAGCCGACAAACGGGGTAATACGACCGGAACGTTTCGGTTTGTGATGTTTGCGGCGATGTTTACGATGCTTGCCTTTCCTTTTGCCGCATCCTTTTGGCCTGTATTTGTGATGATCGCGGCCATGTCGTTTTTCCGTACGTCAAGCGGTGCGCTGTTGGATAGCCTGACGTTGACCCTGTCGGAAAAAAACGGCGGAGATTTTGGTGCGGTTCGTTTGTGGGGGTCGATAGGTTTTGTGACAACAAGTCTCATCGTTGGTGTGATAGCCGACCTGACCTCACTTACAAGTATTGCCTGGGCAATGGTTGTGGCATTGGTCATGGGAGCGTTTGTGTCCTTGTGGTTACCCACCGTTGCCCGCGAACGCAGTGACAATGTGTTGAAAGACCTGGCGGAAGTATTACAAAACCGAGATTTTATGTTGTTTTTGTTGTCCGTCTTTGCCAATCGGTTTGCCGCTACCGCTCCGCTGATTTTTTATCCGATCATGCTGAAAGAAGCCCATTATTCCAATGTGTTTGTCGCATTGTTTTGGGTGATGGGAGTCGGCGCCGAAATCATTTATTTTCGTTTCGCCCCGATCCTTGCGGCGCGGTTTGGCGCATCCCGTATTGCCGTGGTCGCGACTTTGGGGATTGTTGTGCATTTTGGATTGTTTCTGGTGGTATCTGCGCCGGCGTGGATATTGGTGATTCAAACCTTACATGCGCTTACGTTCGGCGCTTTTTACTATACCGGAGTGACCTACGTTGCGCGGGTGGTCCCGCGGCGCATGCGTGCCGGCGGCCAAGCGTTGTTTGCGGCCGCCGGATTCGGGGTGGCCGGTGGCCTGAGCAGTTTATGCGGCGGCGCCATTTTCGACCGGTATCGAGGTGAAGGTGTACTCTGGTTTGCCGTTGCGGCGGGTGTCCTAGCCGTTGCTGCAACCATTCCCGTAGCAGAACGGTTAACCCGGGTTTAAACGGTCCACCGTCATCGAATTTGCCGGCGCCTCGACACTGTCGCCAGCAAACTCGTGAGAAATCCGGGTTAAACGACTAGAGGGGTTCGGATGTGGAATATATTGACCAGTTCTTATGTCGTTTTGGCCACCGTTGCCTTTGTTCTGATCGCGGCCGGGGCCATCGTTGGGATTCGTTTGGCCATGGTGTTTCCACAAGGAGTTCAGAACCTGGATGAAAGGTTGCGATGGGACCGGCTTCACACACTGCTTGTTACGTTGATGTCGGTGGGCATCGTTGTGCGTATTTTTTTGGCGCCGCTGTGGTTTTTTGCCTTGTCCAGCCTTGTGCCGTTGATTGCAGGCGGCATGTGCCTCGCTTCGGTTCATCATCTCGGTGAGCCCTATAGTTGGACTGCCTCGGCCTTCAAAGCTGTGGTGCCGGCCTTCTTGTTGATTTGGCTGGTCATGGATCGCCTGGATCGCCAGTTTGAAGACGAGCCGTTTCTTCAAAAACGCCTCGTCTGGCTTCCTGCTCTGCTGGTTTTGGTGTTGGTCGAAACCTTTTTGGATATCGGATTTTTTGCCAACATCGAACTCGGACCATCCCCTTGTTGTATGACTTTGTTTGATGGGCCTGGAATTGCCACCGATGTTTCCGGCATGTCGACGTGGACCGGAACGGCAACTCTTGTTGTCTCGTTGGCTGCGCTTTGGATATGGGGATGGTTCAAAGGCCCGGGGAAAATCGCTGCTATCTTAGCAGCCGTCGTCGTGGTCGCTTGGATTTGGGCGCTGCACGGACGCCTTGGATCGTTGTGGATGGATATGCCCAGCCATCATTGCCTGTTTTGTGTGTGGCGATTGGAATGGACTTCGGTTCTGGCGACTCTTCTTATGGTTTTTGGCTCCTGGCTGGTATTTGGCAGAAGTGTGTTGGCGGCAGTGTTACGTCCATCCCCTCGGGCACCGGATTCAGTACGTCTTCCGCTTGTGGTAATCGGTATCGGGATCGTCATCACCGTGGTTGCGGTAGGACTATAGTGCGATATGACCACTTCCCAATCCAACGATGTGTCTGCTCCTCCTTCTACTGCGGAAATTTGCGGTTGGTGGGTACCCTATTGGGCTCGGCTGTCTGAGCCCCAGTTTTTTAAGGAAATCTTTGGTGCGACGCCGTTTGTGTTTCGGGAATCGCAATACGTGGACTCGTCGAGGGTGTGCTGTGGTTTCTCCGATCCGCTCGACGTGTTGAACCGGCTCGGTGGCCCAGTCAACGTGATTTCTCCCCGTGATGGAAGCCGGCCTATCGAAAAAACGGTTCAAACCATTGAAGAAGCTACTGCTGCCTATGATTCCGGATGGGCTGCTGCGGTTCCCGACATCGATCGCCGTATCCCCGATGTGCACACTGCTCGGTGTTTGTTGGCAGAGATACTGGAAATTCCGTGGGCAACAATCCGCACCGGGTTGTTTTTGGCTCCTCCGGGCGGCGGCCTGGCCTATCATTTTGATGCCCGGCACATTTTTTCTATTCAGTGGCTGGGAGAAAAGCGGTGGGTTTATGAACCCAACACTCAAGCGCCGTATCCATTGGAAAATCACGTGCGGCCGCATGTTCTGCCCGACCAACTCAGCCGTTATGTTACCGCTCCGTTTCCGGACCGACCCACGTCGGAAGCGATGAGTGTGATATTGAGACCGGGGTCGGCTTTGTATCTGCCCTTGGGGTATTGGCACGAAACCGAAGCATTGACCCCGAGCGTTTCCGTCAGCTTTGGTGTCGATGTGCCGCGGGTGCTCGATAGGTGGCTTGAACGTCTGCGAGAATGTTTGCTGACCGAGCCCCGGTTTCGAAACAGTCAGCCGTTGCCCAAAACAATGGCGTTGTGTCCCGAAGAAACTCAAGCCGCCCAAATTGACGAACTTAACCTTCTTTTTGAGTTGGTGGCGGCGTGGAAAAAAGGCGGTTTGCCTCCATAGACACCAAGACGATTCCCGCACAATCGGAGCAAAGGGTCGCAGTGGCCGGAAACTGGGCGTCACAACGTGGGCAATACCGGGTCATTGTAGGAGATTCCGCCTCCGGGAAAGGTTGCCGTGTTGAAAGATCCATGCCGTCTGTACCAACCAAATCAAACACCCGGGTTTTCCATGCTTGATAAAACGGGTCGGAAGTGGTGTCGTTTATCACTGTATCCACCCCACGTGTTGCCAAAAGATCCCGAACGACGTGGTGTATGAACCTGGGTTGGTTGGGTGGCCTGTGGGCTTTCGGATCGTTCAACACAGCGATCCCCAATGGGTGAACCCCGACCAACGCGGTTCGGGCAAACAACTCGGAAGCGCGCATGGTCACAATAGGAACCAGTAGTTGTAACACCACCTGGGTCCATCTTTCCGCTTTTTTGGTTGGCCAAAGTTTACGATGAGCGATATAAAATGAGCCTGTTCCAATCCAGCCGATACCATAGATAGCTGACAACAACCACGGCCAGGCTTCCACCAGGCCTACCGTGAAGTCGGCAAGAGGTAGTCCGGCCAAAGCAACAACGGTCGTCGCAGAACCCAATATCCGCATCAACAACGTAGCCCGGGCAACCTGCGCCAGACGTTCTCGGAGTTTGTCGGCATCGGTAATCTGTTCCATCCATACCGGGAATGAATGAGCGCGTTGTTCCGGAGGTGTTTTTAGCCAATGGACCGCCTGCGTCCGCCACCACTCGGCGTGTGCAGGGCTCCCACAACCAACAAACGGTCGTCCGTCGAGTGTCACCGTGCGCCCATCGATTCCCAGGGCCTCCGGTAGTGTCACCACGGTATTGTCGACTTCCCACGGTGCTGGTCGGTGTGGGTCCAACTCTTCTAGGCGATAACGATAAACTCCAGCAGTTCCAACACCCAACCGCAATCCATCGGCAATCACCACACCCATATTCCATGGCCAGGGGGTGCCAAACACGATCCCTCCCCGGTCATTTCGTAACCAGGTGGGAGCAAATCGTGGTCGAAGAACGTCTTTACGGGTCCAGACAAAGGCTATTGAACCGCATGGGACAAAAACAAACCCTTCCAACAAGTACAAAATGACCAAAGTAAGCCACAAACTGAGCAGGTCACTGTCGGGTGTCATGCGGGATCATCAGGTAAGAAGGTATTGGGAAAGCTGCTTGTGGCCTAAAGCTTATGAGAGTACACGTTCGTTAGGTATCGATATTGTTTTTCTTTTTGCGCCCAAACAGCCGGGATGCCAAAGCGGCGATTCCGGCGCCTATCAAAATCACAATCTTGATCGCACCTTTACCCAGCTTGGTTAACCATCCCATTTTCCCGGCGGCGATGAGCGCGCCGCCTGTCACCAGCCCCACCAGCCCGTATTCGGCAATCCGATCTCCTTCTACGTATTCGCTGTAACGATTTCCTGCCGAAAATCCAAAACTTGCCAGGCTCTTGCGCCCTTCAGCGAGCGACGCCTCATAGGTTTCGGGGTCCATCAATACGGTGGCTTCCATCACGCCTTCGCGCCCCAACAGCCGAATATTGTGATTGACTGTTTCAAAACCACTTGTGTCGTCTTTCAGGATAGTGGCCCACTCCAAGTTGTTGGTCTGGTCGTCATATCGAGGCGGAACTTTCCATCCCAACAGCGTAATCGTGTTCCATCCACGTTGTTTCCTGGCCTCATTACCTGCTTTGGTGCCTTCCTGCATCGCTTCAAGCATTGCGTCGGCATCCAATTCTTCTTTGTCGTCATCTTTTACATAACCGACAGGGTCAAATTCGAAAAAAATGACCCACCGTAGGTCTTTGGGAGCCAACATACCCTGTTCTTTGTGGGTAATCGGGTTCTGATTCATCTCGGAAAACTTCTGAGCGCCGCGCCGGTCGGCAAATACAAATCCTTCCGGTACGGCAATTTCCGCCTGATTTCCTAACCGTCCAGTGGTGGGACCGAACTGCCACTCGATCCCCATGCTTTTTAGCACTTCGTCCGGCGACAACTTGACCGTTTCTTCGTTCGCTTCGGCAGCGGGCACTTGCTCGGCAGCGGGCGCTTGCTCGGCGGCCGGTGGTGCGTCTGCTGTGGGTGCCTGCTGCGCCAATACAACTTGCGCAAAACAAACCATCATCCACGATCCCAAAATCGTACCAATCCGTATGTTCATGTTTGTTTCCTCATGCTGTGTGAATGGGCGTATTACGCCCAACAGTCCAATGGTTTCACAACTATCCGCGGATGTAAAGATTCGAAAAAAATAACCCGGGTTTTACACTTTGGCCCTACGGCAGTAACATACGTCCCGCAAAATGCCCCTTCGTATCTTACACGAAGGCATCATGTCGTTTTCGCGCGGAGTGCATCATGAGGAAGTACAGTTGGGTTTTGGCGTTGATTTGGGCGGCCGGTGCGTGCTCGGATGAAGGGGGGGCCGCGGCGGGAGAAACGACCGATGTGGGAAACGGGTCTGCGGAAGGAGACAACGGCGTTGGGTTTCCTTTTTTTGACTCCGCCGGATTGGATCTGGGCTCCCCGGATGAGGATGGGAAGTCGTCGGATGGCGACGGGACTCTTTCCGACCTGGGCGTTACCGAAGGTGATGCCGCCGATACCGAGGTCACGGTAGTCGATGTCATGGGCGAAATCGACGGCGTGTTGCCGGATGTCACCGTTGCTCCGAAAGACGGTGGCGCGAACTCTGACGTGTTTGAAAACCCATGCAGTGGGGCCGTAGACGGCACTCCTTGCGACATCGATGCCGATGCTTGTACCGTGGATGTGTGTGCAAAGGGTGAATGTGTACCTACGGGCCAAGCGTTGAGCTGTGCCGATGTTCAAGCAACCCAACCATGCTGGACCTTTGTATGCAGCAAAAAGTCCGGCTGTGTTCCGGCCGTATTCGTTGACGGAAACTCGTGTAACGACGGCAACCCATGCACCATCAGCGATACCTGCCGGGAACTCGATTTTAAGGCCTGTGTTGGCACCCCGCTGAACGGGGATGACAAAAATCCTTGCACCGACGATTCTTGTAAAGACGGCACCATCTATAATACCGCAATCGACGGCCTTCTTTGCGAGGTAGGTGGGGAGTTGGGAACCTGCAAAGATGGTGTTTGCGAGGTCAAGGGATGTGTTCCCATCAATGGCGGGTACAGCGAGTGGAGTTTTGGACCCTGTTCCAAAGCGTGCGGAGGAGGTGTTCAGACAGGAACCCGCACCTGTACGGCTCCACCACCCTCATGTGGTGGTGCCGATTGCCAAGGGCCTACAATCACCGAACAAACGTGTAATACCGAGCCATGTCCGGTCGAACCCGGACTTCTGTCCTGTACACCTTCGTTTGCGGCACTTTCGACATGCACCAAAACCGATTCCGTAACCACGTTTACCGTGGTGAAAGATTCGGGAGCCAACGGTGACAGTTATGGTGTGTCCATTGTACGTGGCCCCAACAACACGATCGCGATTCTGCATCGCCAGCAAGAATATTTTCTGCGGATGGATGAAGCCGGAAATATTTTGTTCCCATCGACACGATTGCCAACCGTCAATCCGTCTCTGGAACCCCAGGCGCTGGGGGATTCCGGATGGCCGGCGTTTTATGGTCCGGAATTGGCAACCGACGGCACATCTTTTGGGGTGTCGCGACCGTTTCAAAGCTCGGACAAAGCATTGTTTTATATCGTAGATGCGAATGGAAGCCTGAAAGGAGGACCGCTGGTCATCGATCCACCCGGGTCGGGCACGGCGAATGGTCATGGTTCGGCTTTGGAGTGGAGCGGGTCGGCGTGGTACCTGGTATGGGAAGTGACGGACATCAGTAAGAAGTTGTTGATGGCCAAAATCCTTCCCACGGCCCAGTTGGACACCTCGTGGGCAACGGGTGGGCTTTTGACAATCCACATCAACGATTCCTATGCCCATCCCGAGTTGGCGATCAATTCCGGAGGTACGGTTGGGGCGGTTGTTTGGGGTGAGTCCAATTGGGGAGCGGCGCTTTTGGATCTGAAAGCCGGTACCGTGTTGTCCAAATCGACCGGCGGTTGTTCTGCGGGAATTGGAAACAACGGCGATGGCCACGACGTGACCTGGAATGCCGCAATGGACGAATTCGGGATCATGCTGTCCGGCCAGGGCGCCGGATTGTGCGACGGCCTCAAACCCTTCGTCAATGGTGCGCTGCTCCGGCTATCTCCAAGCGGCACCTGGATCGGCACTCCGGTGGAAATGTTGTGTGGATTCACCATCGGCGCCGGCCACCGGGGAGGAATCGCCGCTTATCCGGACGGACGGTATGCCTTGGCGACGGTTCGTTATCACACCAAACCGTTTTGTGTGGATGGGTTCCCGAACGGTACCCAAGGAATCGGCGCAGTGGAAATGGCCGTACATGACCCCAAAACGGGGTTGTTCGCCGGTGCCTATTCCATGGAAAACGCTCCGAAAATCTACTCCCAAGTCGACATTGTTTACACCGGCAGCCGCATGGCCACGGTATCGGGAGTCTTAACCGCGAAAAACACCTTGGGCGTGCTGATCGAATAGGCGCCCACAAATTTACGGCAACGGCATGGACCGGAGTTCTCGCTTGAGGCTCCAAACGCCGGCCTGACGGCCATTCACGGGCGTTTTGAGCACAACCATTGTTTTGCTGCCCATTGTGCGCCATGATGGCGCCTTCGATGTCGGGGAGAATTTCCTCCACCGTAAAACGAGGTGACACATGGCTCGGTTTTTTGTTCGTCTTGGCGGCAATCTTCCCACCGCCGTCCGCGCGCCGGCAGGTACTCCGCTGTCCCGGTCATTTAAGTTGGCGGTTTTGAAACGATTGACACCGGCGGCACCCGAGGTGCGGTCCGATCTCGTGGAACTCAAGGACCTTGCCGACGATGTTTCGTTTGATTTGGACGGACAATCGACCGCTGGTCGGTCGGAAATCCATATTTTTTGCCCCACGACCGATCAGGATCGTTATTCCGCTGCACTCCTTGCTGAACATTTGCAGGTGGCGCTTGTGCCCGTGACCAATGCGCCGGTCATCTTAAGTTATGGAGCAGCTCCCCCTCCGGGCCTGCTGTTGAAAAGCCCCGGTGCGGTCAAGGTGAGTGTCATCGTGGGAAATGACGCCGACACCGCTTATTTCGCCGGCCCCGCCGAAATCACCGCCCGTATTGAAATGGCCTTTGATGCTTATCACCAACGTTTAGGGGGACGGATTGTTCGCCTGGTCAACGTGCCGCTTGTCAAACGTACCGAACAATCCCAGGTTGACGAGTGGGACGGGATCGTCGATGAGTTGTCCCCATCGGGGCAGCCGGTGTTGGCAAAATGGATTCCCCTTGGAAAATTTCGGACCCCACGCATGCGTGCGACGGACACCCTGGGGGTCGTGCGCCCACGGTTGACTTCCACCCGGTCGGCCAATGACCAGCGCCCCTTTTCCGTGGACTATGCCCACCTTGAACGCGGGTTGGAAACCACCCCATTTGGGTTGAACGCAGCGATATTGGTGGAATTGTGTATACGTAACCATGTGGATTTGACGCCGCGAAAGTCCAACGCCGAGCCGGACCGAATTCTCTTTGGATTACGTGGTTGTACACTCGTAGACCCAGCAAAGGACGGGGTTTTTGCGTCGTCGGTGTTGTTAAAAGAAACCGAAGTGGACCACAAAAACCTGCGGTGTGTGGTGGGAGTGTGGGTGCGGTCCACCGGCCAAATCTGTGCGTTTTCGGCGTCCACCGTTCCCAATATTGGAATGGTAAATGAGCAAGCCGATTCGGGGGGGCGAAGGGCCAACCTGTTGCTCACGGGCCGGTACCGGTATTACGTGGGGCCCCACAAACAAAAGCCCGGGTGTTTTCAGCAAGAAGGGCCGGTCGTCGTTTTGCGGTCCAACGAAGATGCTGCGTTTACGTTGACCGATTTGTTTGATTCCTGTTGGCCTGCCGACAACATCCACATGGCCGGCTCCGCGTCCTCTGCGGTGTTTTCGTCGGCGGGATGCCAAACGATTCCCGGGCATTACGACCCCAACAAGCCGCCGGCCAATGGGCAGCGCCACACCGGCAAATGGGGGTTATTTCGGAACGCTGCGGGATTGGTCGGCGAAAATGATCGGGTGGGATGTGAGTATGCTTACCTGTTATGGACCGGGCGGGACGTTCGTGTGGCGGCGCTGGAAGGGGGGGCTGCGTACGGAAACAAGTTGCGGTACGGATCCCAAGGAGCCCCTGTTGCGATGGTGCAGGAAAAATTGCAGGTCCCCCAGACAGGACGAATGGATGCCGCCACGGTGGCCAAGCTGGTGGTTTGGCAACGAGCCAACCAGGGTGGAGTCGCCGACGGCATCGTATCGGGGGCCACTGCGGCGCTGTTGGGTATTCCGTTGGCTCCGGGGTTATCCCCAACACCCCAACAAGAACCTTTGCCGCCGTTGTTGACGGCTGCACAGATCGGCTCGGCTCTCACCTACAACCGAAAGATTCCGGCTACGGCGCAGCAACTCAGCGATTTCCGGGAGTTGATCGACCAACCCGGGGCTTCGGAATGGGACGAGGCGGTAATCGCTGAAGTAGCTCGGGAGCAAAACGCCCTCGGGGCTTCGGTGGATGGTAAGATAGGGCGTGAAACATTTACGTTAAGGCCGGATTGGGGCGTTGCCCTGGGGGTGCATTCGGCGTACAACGATAGTCGGGAACAGGTCAACCGTGGGGGATTTGCCGCGGAACGGATTCTGAGCGAACCGGATAAAAAAACGTGGAAGGTCACCAACGGGGCATCTTCGGTGGTGTTTTCCTATCACGCCAAAAATGGGGACGGGTATCGGGTGAGTGCGTACGAAGGTTTTTCCGGCGTGACGGCCACTGCCGAGAATCTGGCGGCAGTGGGGTTACGACCGGCGGAGCAGGCGATTTTCTGGGAAATCGCTCATGGGGAATCCCGCAAAAAGATGGGGGCCATCAACACCTGGGACAACCAAATCTTAAGTTACGGCGGAGTGCAGTTTTCCGGCAAAGCGGGAAGCCTGGCTCGATTGGTGGACAACCTCAAAACCACTCCGGCCGGTCTGGATGTGTATCAACGGCTGTTGGTGCCCGCCGGCGTGACGTTCGTGCCGGGTGTGGGAGAAATCCCCCCCTCGTTGTCCTATACTCCGGCGGGGGGAGCAGCCAAAACCGAACCCCTGTCGGCACTAAGAGCCATGAAGCAGGACCCCATTGTGCTGGGCGCCTGGATGATCGCGGGAAATGAATCGGCGATGCAGACGGCGCAAGCACATACCTGGGCACAGCGGTGGCTGCGGCCGGCCATCGACACTCGAATTCCGGACAAAGACGGCCCCCGAATCCGTCAGTTGTTAACCTCCCTCTATTCATTGGCCCTTATTGCCAAACTGGCAACATGGATGCCGGCTTACGTCAAACCGTGGGTTATATTGTTCATCGAACAAACTTCCATGGATCTGTATGAAGCCGCGCACTGGAATCAAACCAGGGAAAACGAGTTCCAGCAATGGTTTGTAGCACGCTGGGACAAAAGCGATTTGTCAAATTACGCCATAACGTTGTCCCGAGTTCGTGGCACTTTTGAGCCGTAGCCCCACCGCGAAAGAACCTACTATAGAGCTGGTCGGTCCTAACCCTGCGACCTATTTTCGACGTGGCTCAACCACAAACGGCACTCCAACTTGCACGGTAGATTCCTCCGTGGGGTTTGCAGGTCGTCCGTAGTCGTGCGACAATACATCGATTTTTTGAATTCCGCGCCTGCGGATTCCGCTGCGCGGAAACGAATCGTTCGGCTTGTTTCGTGGTGTAAACCGAGCCCCCTTGGTTGAGGTCGTTTATGAGACGGTTTCTTATCCTAACAAAATGTCTGTTGGTATGCGTGATTTCCCTGAATGTGTGGGCGGGTACTCCCGGCAAGGTAACCGATCTGCGGCTGATCCCTTCGGCCGATCCGGCGCACGTTACGTTAAAGTGGACCACTCCCGGCGGCCTGGGTGCTTGCGGAAGCGGTTTGTCCCAACAATCGCCCGCTCCCAGTTGTTTGGCGATAAAGTTGGCAGGCGGGCTGGATACCGACGGGGTTTATTGGATCGACCCCAACGGCGGCAGCGCCGACGATGCGTTTCAGACCTACTGTGACATGACGTCCGACGGGGGTGGTTGGACTCTGGTGATGAAAGTCGACGGGACCAAAACCACTTTTGGGTATGATTCCACCCAGTGGGCGTCTGCCAATCCATATAATCCCGAACAGCCAAATTTGGATTTGGTGGAAACGAAGTTGGCTTCCTATTCCACTCTGGCCCTAGACGAGATCCGGATCGGTTTGCGGGTGGCGGGAATCACGAAATGGCAGCGGTTTGCTTATTCGGCCGACTCCTTGCTGTCGGTGTTCGCGTCCGGCGTTTACAAACCGTTATCATTGGGCCGAACCGCATGGAAAAATTTGATTTCCGGTTCGTCGTTGCAATCTTATTGCAACAAAGAAGGGTTCAATGTTTCGTTGAATGGCGCCAGGATTCGGTTGGGAATATTGGCCAACCAAGAAACCGATTGTTCGTCTTCCGAATCCCGTTTGGGCATCGGGGGCGCCGGCAACGGGTGCAGCCAGGACAACAACAATTCAGCGGGCAACACCGCCACCTGTTCGCCGGACAACGGCAATCAGAACATCAAAGTGTTTGCTTACATATTCGTTCGGGAATCGCAGGTCAATTACAGTTTGTGCTCCCCACCAGCGGACATTTCCTGGGAAATCCGTATGTCCGACACCCCACCCGGCATCGGCACGGGAACCGTTACCATCGACAACGCCGCAGAGTTTTCCCGAGGCGGCGGGCCGTTTGTCGACCTGACCTCGTTGCCCGGTTCGGCTTCGGTCAAAATGAGTGCTCCCGCCCGCCCATCGTTGGCCAACCGAATCACCAAATTCACCGCTCCCAGTTTGGCGGGCGCCGGGGTGACGGTTACCGACGGCACCTATCTTTACGCTCGAAGGTGGGGCTCCTATCCTGGCCCCACGGCCTTTGTCAAAGTGGGCACTGGGCATGGGGGCAGCATCGCTGGGCAAAACCTGGGGACCGTGGGACCGAGTTTGCCGGATTCGTTGTCGGCCGCATTTCATCAGGGGTTCATTTATTACCCCATTGGCGGAAATGCTTATATTCTACGTCGTATTGATCCTGCGACCGGTGTCGCTGTGGACATTCCAGTGCCCGACGGATTGTTGACGCGGGAAAATGGGTTAATTACCGGCGGGTCCTCACTTATTACCTCCAACGGGTTGTTTTTGTTCAGCCTTTCGTACGGCATCAACGGGTCATCCGACAACGGTTGGCGTATTCGTACCTATCTGCTGTCAAACGAATCGTTTGGGTTGGTCGATGATCTCACCATTTCTACCCCGAGTTATTACACCGATGGGGTGATGGCCGACGGTGCGATGATCTTCCCCTACGAATGGACCAGCGGCTCCACCGCGCGGATGCGGCGAATCCGCCTTTCCGACGGTGTGACCGAAGAAGAATGGATCCTTCCCCAGGGTACCAACTCCGAATACCCCATCAATGGTCAATATGATCCGGTTCACAATGAATTCTGGCTTGGAGACTTGTATACCGGCACGTTTTATCGGTTCCCGGGCGCCAATCTTTATCCCCAGGCTAGTTATTTTACCGAAGTGTTCGACCGGGGGGCCAACTGCACGGTGGACAACGTCGCTTGGACGGTTTCCGAGCAGGATGGGGCAGAAGCAGCGGTATCGGTGCGCACCAGCGTCGATGGCGACACGTGGACACCGTGGGTGGGGCCACTCGCCGATTCCGCCGGCACGGCGCCCAACGTCGCCGAGGGCCGATACGTCCAATTGAAGGCTGAACTGTCAACCTATGGGGGAGCGGGTCCTACCCTCCATTCGTTGACCTTTTCCACCACGGGAAATGGGTATGAGACCGCGACCCCCATTCCCAACGATTTGGAATCGACTTTGCCCGGCCAAGTCAACGAGATGTCGTTTTACAACCTGCAAAACGATGGGGATTACCATTTCGTGGTGCGGGCGATTCAAAGCGGTGCCGGTGCGGGGGAATTCCCGGTGTCCAACGTGGTCACTCGGCCGGGTAGCCCCTGGACAGCGCAGTGGTTGTTGCCGGAAGTTGGCCAGCCGATCGTTCCCGGCGACATCCTGTCGGTGTCCGCGGAAGGGGGATGTGGGTTTGCTTCGGCTTCGTTTTTTGTGGATGGGGAACTGCAAGAAACGGTGGAATCCACCGACGAATTTGGTGACTCATCGTCGTTTGATCCCCGGGATTACCGCTGGAAACGGCCGCTGTGGATCGCCGCCGGTTCGACGGCTGTGAATGATACGATGACGATTGGGTTTCCGTGGGATGACACCGATTCAACATTGGCGGGGATGGTTCATGAAGATTGGAAAGATTTGCGCCTTGGTTACGGCTCCGGGGAAGTGGTGGAACTCCATCGGATCAAGGTGGCCGACCGCAACGAAGGATTGTTCCGTGTTCCGGTGTCGGTACCGGCGGGTGGTGTCGACGGGGACACAGCGTTGTATTTAGGGCATTTTTTTGATGGCGCGGAATCGGGATTGTTGGATCCCGCCCCTTCCGATCCGAACCAGGTTTATCTTTTGGCGGACGATTTTGATTCGTTGTCATTGGCCAAATGGTCGGTTGTGGATGGTCCCTGGGCCATCGCCCAGGTGGATGGCCGCTGGGCGGTTGTCCGGGGTCCAACTGCGGAAGGGCTCCCCACGAACGTGGATTCCTGGCGGCTACAGGCGGCTGTGGGATCGCTGACCGACTTTGAAATTGCCGCTCTGATCCGTTACCCATCGGGGTTTACTTACGCTCACCCCGGTGTTTATTTTCGGTCGCCTTCGGAACTCAATTACGAGTTGGCTTATTTTCGCCAGGCACCCAACGAACTTCAAGGCGGCTGGGTCACCAACGATGTGTTCACTTTTGGCAACAAAACCGGGGTGACCGCACCGGCCAATACCTGGTTTCATCAACGGGTTTCCGTCCGTGGAAACACTTGGAATGCGTGGGTGGATGGACAGTTAGCGCTTTCCGGCCAAGCCACCCATTTCGTGAATGGAACGGTGGGCCTGTGGAATACCGCCGCCTATGGTCTGACCGAAGCGTCGCCGGCGTTTGATGACGTGACTCTTCGTAAGTTGGTGCCCTCGGACGCCGGCCTGTGGATGGGGCCGATCCTTCCCCAGAGCGCCAAAAACTGGGGGGTGAAACGCCACGCCCGACATGTGTTGTCATGGGCAGGGGGCGGTTCCGGTAATCACCAACTCAGCGTGGTGCTCACCGACCGATGTGGGCGAACCACTACGTTGGAACAGACGGTCACGGTGGGGGACCCAGCAGTGCAGTCGCCGGTAATTTTGTCGCCGCTTGATGGGGCAGCGTTGAGTGTGTCTACTGTCGATGTGGTGGGGACCGCCGCCCCAGGCGGCACCACAACCCTGCGTGTTGATGGGGTAGAAATCGCGACGGTGGCTTCGGAAGCGGCCCGCACCCTGAATATCGACGTGACCAAGGGTTTGCCGGCATTGTCGGGCACAAAAATCGATGGGGATTGGGTGCGCCTCGATGATTTGCCGGAAACGTTTTTGACCAACGTGGCGCTAAACAAACCGACGGTGGCGAGCCATACTTACAGCACGTCTTATGTTGCGGCAGAAGCCGTAGACGGAAAAGCCGACCCGGGTACCTTTCAGGATTATTACTGGCTTGCACCCGACAATGTAAAAGGGGCCACCTTGACCGTCGATTTGGGGCAAACCTACGCCATTACGACGATTCGGTGCCTTAATACACGAAACGCCCAATATTACGATCGAGGCACCAAAGATTACCGCATCGGGGTGTCTACAGATGGAAGTTTGTTTACGATTATCAAAACCGGGGCGATGACCCAAAACGACATTACCACCTGGTACACCACGGCGTTTGCTCAGCCGGCGTTGGCGCGATATGTGCGGTTTTTTGCCGACACCCATTGGGGGGCCGGTGCCGGCCTTGCGGAAATTGAAGTCTATGGGGGCACTCAAGGGGCGATTGGAACCGTGGAAACCCCGTGGTTGTCTACTCCCGACGCCTATTTTACTGCCGCCGATGCCACTGTTGAATCCAACGACGGCACCATTTCCTTACAATATGCGTTCACTCCGGGACAATGGGCTCCGTTGGCCGATTTGGTGGGAAAAACCACCCCGAGTGGGGCGGTCAAACTTCGAGCGGTGATGTCGCGTACGGTTGTTGTCGCAAATCCGGGAATCCAGTCGTTCACGTTACATTGGATGGGCCAAGGTGGCGTGGTGGACCATGGGGAGGGGGCGGCAGGTTTCCGATTTGCCGATGTGCCGTTGACCGATGGGGAGCATATTCTGGATGTCCTCAATTCCGGGACGGGTCAGCCGGAACTGCAACTTTCCAACGCGGTTTCGGTTGTTGTTGACACGTTGCCCCCCGATGCCGTGACGGATTTGACCGCACTTCCAGGAACAGTTCAGGGGGATATTCGGCTGACCTGGACCGCTCCGGCAGACCAAGGCCCTACGGGGAACGTGGAAACCTATCAACTACGGCGTTCGTTAAGCCCCATTACCCCATTACAATGGAAATACGCGACGGTCGTGGCCACGGGGCTTCCCAAAGCGGCCGGCGAAGTCGAAGTCGTGGTCGACGCTGCACTGGATCCCACCAAAACTTATCATTACGCCTTGATGTCGGTGGATGATTTTGGCCATTCGTCCGGGTTGTCCAACCCCGCGTCGTCGGTTCCCAAAGACACCACTGCCCCCAGTGTGTCGGTCACCGCTCCGGCGAATAACGCGACGGTCAGCGGAACGATATCCATCAACGCCAACGCATCGGACAACGTTGGCGTCACCAAGGTGGAGTTTTCTGTTGATTCCACAGCACTGTTTACCGATACCGCTTCCCCTTATTCCACCACGTTGGATACCAAAACCATTACCGATGGAACCCATGCGATCAAAGCGGTGGCGTTTGATGCGTTTGGAAACAATACGTTGACGGCCATCACCGTGACGGTCGACAATACCAAACCCAGCCTTTCTATTGCTCCCCCGATTACCCCCACCGCGGGTTCCGTGTTGTTGTCCTATACGGTGAGCGACAACCTCACTTCCACCCCATCGTTGGTGGTCACCAACGAAACGTCCGATCCTCCGCCGTTTCTCTATTGGACAGAGGGGGCCAAAACCGCCACGTTGACTGTCAAAGACAACGGCAACAACACTGACAGTGCGTCGGTGAACTTTGTGATCGACCGCACCGGGCCGACCCGGATATCCGATCTGACCCTTGTTACCGGTCCCGAAGACCTTCCCACGGCGTTGACCTTCAGTGCCCCCGCCGACGTGTTGACTTCGGTTGCCGAAACCAAAGTGTACCAGTGGACGGCGCCGGCGCCGGTCGCCGGGCTGGGGACCGATGGAGACCAGGTGGTGGGTGTTGTCATGACGGTTGACGAGGTTCGAACCCGAGTGGTGGGCAACGTTGCCGCCGGGAGCAATACGGTGGTGGTCGACAACGCAACCGGCTTTGAACCGGGCGACGAGGTATTGATTTATGTGGCGCAGGGGGTTCAGGCCGGCGCATGGGCGACGGTTTATCTTAGCGATGTTTCCGGAAACGAGTTGATTCTTGAAGGAGAATTGTTGTTTTCACTTTCTACAGATACCCATGTCGTGACCGTGCAGCGTATTCCCCATTTTGGGTCGTTGCATGTGCTGAGCGGCGGCGTGGTGACGGCTCACCCATGGGATGGGGTATCGGGCGGGATCGTTGCTTTCCGCGCGCAGAAGATCACCGTGGATTTTGGCGGTGTGATTGCTGCCGATGGGCTGGGTTACCGCGGTTATCCCGGAACCGCCAACCCTTATCAGTGCAAAAAACTGACCGCCGGATTGGCGGGAGAAGGGTTTGCCGGATGGTCGCAATCGATAGCACCCCGTCCCAGCAGCAGCGGCGGTGGGGGGGGCGCCAACAACTGCGGAGATTTGAACAAAGCCGGCGGCGGTGGCGGCGGCCACGCCGTATCCGGGGGCGTTTCGTCGGCACAGGGTTGCCAAAAAGCCGGCGTGGGAGGCGTCGCGGTTTCGGAAAGCACCTTGGCAAAAGCCTACATGGGCGGTGGCGGCGGCCAAGGGGGAGCCGACGAAGATGGCGGTTCTCCGGGATTTGGCGGCAGCGGTGGGGGTGTCGTATTGGTGTGGACGGATGAATTGGTTCACGCGGGGGCGATTTCTTCCCGCGGGGCCGTTGGCGGAAACGCCTGCAATGGCTGCGGTGGCTGCGGCGGCGGCGGCTGCGGTATGGGTGGTGGCGGCGGCGGCGCGGGGGGAAGCCTATGGGTGAGCGCCAAAACGTTGGTGACCATGGGCGGCACGTTTTCGGTGGCCGGCGGGGGTGGTGGTGCCGCCAACGGATGCGGGACCGCCGGAGGGGCGGGTGCCGCCGGGCGAATGCGTGTCGATACCCTGACTCCCAATATCACTGTTGCCGGTGCTTATATGAGCAGTACGACTCCGGTGACGGCGCGTGGGTGGACGTCGGTGTCGACTCCGGTTCCCCCGCCGGCATCGCCCGGTACGCCGGTGATGATACCTCTGGGGCCGACGCCTCCGTCGACCGGGTTTGTGCTGACTTCCGTCGACGTAGTGGGCAATGTTTCGGGGTTGTCCAACGTCGTGTATGTCGACAATACACCGCCGAATGTGACTATTTTGGCGCCAACGACAGACGCCGTGGTGCATCGCCCCATGGTGGTGGTGGCCGAAATTGACGACAACGTTGGGGCGGAAACGGTTGAGTTGTGGGTCGACGGCGAACTCGTGGGGCAGGTTGCCGGCGATGAGTTTGTCTTGTTTGATTGGGACGTACGGCTGCTGGACGATGGGGAGCACGAATTGACGGTGATTGCAACGGATGCCGCGGGTCTTGAAGGAAACGCGACGATAACGGTGGCGGTGGCGAAAACGCCGCCACTTCCGCCGCTTGTAAGCCTCCCGCCCGACGGAACGGTCACCTCCGCGGTGACCCACGCCGTGTCGGGACTGGCCGAGGGGTGGACGTCGGTGGAGGTGTATGCCAACGGCGAACCCGTGGGGGAGTCGGAGGTTACCCGCGCGTTGCTTCGGACGGTGCAAACGGAAGATCCCATGATGACCAAGCTGGGGGTCGCTCTAACACCCGACGGCACGGGGGTGCAATTGGCAGGCAGCCCGCCCACGGCAACTAACTGGGCGTCGGCATCGGCCGGTGCGGTGGTGGTGGGCAATTCGTCACCTCAGACCGCCAACGATGGGTCCACTTCCACCTGTTGTTATTGGTCGGTGAATTCCTATTGCAGCGAGCAGTTGGCGTTGCTTGGCAACATCGAGCTGAAAAATGTTCAACTCATCAATAAAATCAAGTTTCTGTTATGGAACGGCGACGGGCGCTCCTATTACAACTACAAGGTGTTGACCAGCGCCGACGGCGACAATTGGCAGGTCTGGGTAGACACGACCGGCTCCGGCATCAACTACCAGGGGTGGCAGGAAATCAGTTTGCCGACCCGCCCCGTCAAATTCTTTCAGGTATGGCTTTCGGGAAATACCGTCAATTGTGGGGCACACATCATTGAATTTCAGGCATTTGACGGAGACCAGCCGGTTGCCGGGTTTGTGGAAACCCCACTTTTGTCGCAACCCGACGCCGATTATGTCGGATTTTTTACCGCGGCGGCTACGGGTGAGCCGGAGCAGATCCGTCATGAGTTTTATGGGAAACGGGTGTATGGGGACTACGATTTGTCGCAATCCAACTCCCAAACCACGATGCAGCTTGATGGGTCCAACGATTATGTGAACCTGCCGACGTCCCTGTTTGTAGGGCGAACTGCGCTGACGGTAGAGGGGTGGATGCGGTACGACAGCATGAGCCAGTCTTGGTCGCGGTTTGTAGACATCGGGCAAGTCAACAAAACCTTTTTGGTGTCCCACGTGGGAACCTCGGCAACGGTCACGTTCCGCCTGGACAGTTTGTCGGGGGCCAAAATCATTGAGCCGGGAGTGACCTGGGTCAACGGCAAATGGACTCATGTTGCCGCCCAATGTGGACCTTCGGGAATGAAGCTGTTTTTGGACGGCAAACTCGTGGGGACCCACGCCCATACCGGATGTATCAACGAATTGCCCGGGGTGCCCGCGGCGTACATCGGGCGCAGCCACTGGAGTCAAGACGGGTATACGCTGGGCTCGGCGCGCGATGTGCGTGTTTCGTCGATTGAACGATATCAGGCCGACTTTACCCCACCCCAGTTCCACGAGGTGGATGCCGATACGTTGGCATTATGGCGTTTGACCGAAGGATCGGGAACGCAGGCCAAAGATTCCGGAAGCGGTGGGCTCCACGCTACCTACATGAATGACACCCTGTGGACCATCGGCGGCAAAACCGGATCGTGGACCCTTCCTTACGGCAAATACGCGGCACCGGATACGATTCAGATCACCGGTACCAGCGCCTGGGGAAATCGGTTTATGACCAGCACCCAGCCTTTGGGCCGAGAGCCGGGACTGGAAGCCTACTTCCTGGTCAAAACACCTCCGTCGAATCAAACCCAATATATGATGGTTGGTTGGAAAGATAACGGAGGCGGAACTTCATATACCGACATGGTGTATGCGTTTTATTTCAGCAATGGGGCCAACGCGATCTATGAAGACGGCAGCCATCGCGGCAACTTTGGAAATTACGCCTACAACTCCTGGTATGAAGTCAAAGTTGTCCTGAAACCAACGGGAGGGGCGGCGTATTACACCCGCCTATTGGGCAGTTTCAACTGGACCTTGATCTATGATTCCGTCTACAGCACCGAGGCACCTCTAAAGGTATATTTAGCCAATTATTCCGGTGATTTTCAGGTTTCCAAATTCGAAGCTCAAAAGTGGGGATACCGGCCGATTCACGAGTTGGCGTACACCAACGTGGACCCCACAACCCTGCGGCTGCGGACCTGGTTGTTGCGGGACACCCCATTGGACCCAGGACCTGTGGTCGATGCGCTGACCTATGGGTGGACCGATGGATCAACCGGCGCTGGGCCGGGGATGTGGCGGGTGTTGGGAGTGCCGCTTGCCGAAGGCAGCCATGAGTTGACCGCGGTGGCGATCGATTCGCTGGGGGAAAGTTTGCCATCACCGGGAGTGATTCTGACCGTAGACAATGGTCCTCCGTTGCCCATTGTGGATCTTGTGGCGACAGGTCAACCGAACGGGCAGATCGCGTTGCAATGGTCGGCACCTACCGACCAACCGGTTGCCCAATATGCGTTGTACCGGTCGGCGTCGTCGACCATCAATCCGGCGCTTATGTCGCCGTTCACTACGGTTCCCACACCCGGGTTCGTGGATTTACCGGCAACCGACGGCCTGTGGTATTACGCAGTGACGGCGGCGGATTCGGTGGGGAATTACAGCACGGTGTCCAATATCGTGGGTGCGCCCAGCGACCGCGTAAAGCCAACATTGACTGTGGCTTTTGGCGGCGGGCCACTGCTCGGGCTTGGCACCCATTCGTTAACGGCAACGGTGTCTGAACCCTTGTCGTCTGCCGTAACCCTGTGGTGGAACGCCTCATCGGGGGGAGGAGACCAACCGGTGGTGCTGACTCAAAATCCAGGCAACCCGCTTCAGTATTTGGGCGCGGTCGAGGTGACCCCCACAACGCCTGGGGGAACCGGTACCTTCAACTGGTCGGGAACGGATGTTGTGGGCAATACCGCGGGCAACATTTCCAGCGGCAAAACCTTTACAGTGGATACCGTGCCGCCAACGGCAACCCTTGTTTTGTCGCCCACGAGCCCCGTCAAAGCCGGCAGTGTGGCGGTGACTTTGACGGCATCAGAAAATCTCGGTGCCGTGCCGCAACTCCAGTGGACCCCTCAAGGGGGCGAACCGGTGCTGGTGGCGTTGTCCGGTTCCGCCAAGGTGTATACGGGAACCATTCTCATCGATGAGCTGACGCCTAACGGAACGGCCGTTTTTAATATGGACATGGTGGATGTTGTGGGGAATGCCGGAAACGTGATCACTCTGGGTGGACAGTTCATGGTGGATACCGTTCCACCGCCTGCCCCCACACCGGTCAATACGGTCGTGGGGACTCAGGGGATGGTGACCGTTACCTGGGTAGGCGGCGCGGGGGAAGGTGCCGCTTCGTATCGGTTGTATCGTTCGGCCGACCCGATCATCACAGTCGTGGGGTTGACTCCCATTGCATCCGGACTCACCACGACGTCGAAGCAGGACACGCCACCCGGAACCGGAATATGGTATTATGCGGTGACGGCCGTCGATGCCGCGAAAAACGAAAGTGCTCCGGGAGTTGCACCGCCGGTCGATGTGGATTTGACGCCACCCGGGGCGCCGGTCGGGCTTTCGGCCACCCTCATCGATTCCAATTCCAAGGTGTCGCTCCAGTGGTCGGCTCCCGCGGGGGAAGCGGTAGCGGAATATCTGGTATATCGGGCGGTGGATTCGTTTGCCGGTTCGGTTTCCGGAAAAGTACCCATCGCAACTTTGCCGGGCTCCTTAAGTTATATCGATGTGCCGCCGACAGACAATTTATATTACTACGTGGTGACGGCAAAGGACACGAGCGGCAATCAGAGTGGGTTGTCCAATCAGGTGCTTGTAGCCTTTGATCATCAACCCCCCATTATCACCATTGCCGGAGCGGTGACGGGTCAATATTACAAAAGCGGGGTCACTCCGGAGATCACGATCAACGATTTAACGTTGTTGTCGCAGTCCATTACGCTCAACGGGCAGCCTTATGTGAGTGGGACCACCATTTTGGCCGATGGCGTTTATACGTTGAACGTCACGGCCATCGATGCGCTGGGATTACAGGCGTCCAAATCGGTTATGTTTACGATCGACAAAGTGCCTCCGGTCATTCAACTGGGTGGATTTACCAATGGGCAAACCTATATCACGCCGGTGACCCCCACCATCAACGTGATCGAACCGTTTCCTTCGACCCAAAGCATCAAACTCAACGGGGTGAACTTTGTCAGCGGCACACCGGTAGTGGGTGACGGGGTGTACACGCTGGTGGTGACCGCCCAGGATCTGGCGGGAAATACTGCGAATGCAACCGGATTGTTCACCATTGCGATTGCCCCGGACCCGGTGGCTTGGGCGCATGCCCTCGTCGACACAACGACGGGGTTGATTTCGTTGAGTTGGGCGGCGTCGGAGGAGCCGGACGCCGTGTTGTATCAGGTGGTGCGAAATGGCTCGCTGTTGGTGGAGACCACCCAATTGCAAGCCGCGGCCGGATTGGCTCCCGATGTGGGACAAACGGTGGAGTTGGCGGTGCGCGTAGTAGATAACTCCAGCAATATCGGCCTTCCCAGGGCGGTGACCGTCCACTATGTGAGCAATACCGTGAAATCGCTGGGGCTTCCTATTCCCGGTGTGGGGGACCGGTTAACCCGTGGGTGTTTTGATCAAGTGGAGGTTTCTCTGGCGGGAGCCGCTGGTCAGCCGCAGCCCATCGTGTCTGTAACATGGGGTTTGTCTCCTGTGAGTGGCTCGACGATGTGGAGTGGACAATGGACATCTACCGACACGTTGATATCCGGTGGGCCGACGCCGCTTTCCGGCGTGGTGTACGTGCCGCTTGGCACGCCGTCTCAGGCGGTGCTGGATATCGCCCTGACCGTGACTCCATCCGAAGGGGCAACCGTAGAATGGTTATGGGATATTCCGGCAATGGTTCGCCAACCAGCGGAGCCGGTTGTGGGGGTCCACCTTGTGGGTGGTGTAAAAAAAGGGTTCGAAAATGGGGCCGTTGTACGAATCGCCAACCAATGCTCGGCACCGCTGGGAATGAAAACCGCATCCACAGCGGGTGGACCGGGGGCCAATCTTTCGTTGTGGACCGTGGATGGGGTCAAGATATCCGAAGGGGGTGTGGTGGACAAAACCCCGCCGGTTTTCGGCTCAGATCATGTTGTTGTGGTGGAACCTTCGGAGGTTTGGGAAAGTTTAGCCGTTCCGCTGATGGTTCCGGTGACCGCAACCGCGGCGTTGGTGGCACAGTTGGATACCGTGGTGTTGTGGTACGGCAGCGGGCAGGCGGGGGCGGTGTCGATATCGGTTTCGGCAATGCGAAACGGCGTTTGTCCGGCGGGATATACGGTATTCCATGGCGGGCCGTTTGCCGACATCGTCTTGGGGACGGCAGGAAATGACTGCTTGTTCGGATATGAAGGGGACGATGTGCTCACGGGTCTTGGCGGCGACGATCTGTTGTTTGGCGGCTCGGGGGTCGATCATCTTTCGGGAGATTTGGGGAACGATCTGTTGTGGGGCGGCGACGGCAACGACGATTGCGCCGGAGGGACCGGCAACGACACCATTCTGGGGGGACCAGGGGACGACATTTTGGCCGGTGGAGGCAACTGGGATTTGTTGGACGGGGGTCCTGGGGTGGACACCATTTCCGGGGAGGCCGGTCAGGATGTGGTGTTGACTTCGGCTGGACCCGATGTGGTCAACGGTGGTTCCGGAACCGACATGTGCAGCGGCATAAGCTGCGAAACTCCTTCTATTTCCAGCACCCCGTTGTGTTGTTCGGTAGGTCCGGGGCTAAAATTGGAATACGGATCGATGTCGGCCTCCGATTGTGGTTTACACTGGGGAACGTTGCAACCGGAAAGTGTGTGTGAGCCGGTCTGCTGCCACATGTATCCCAAAACGCGGGCCGTATTGGCTGCCGGAACGTGTGCTGCCCGTGGCGGAATCACCATGGGGCCTGCTGCGGGGTGCCAAACCAATTGCGTGACAGCGGTGGGAATCCCGGTGCTCGATCTGTGTAATGGGGCCGACGACGATTGTAACGGAAAAGCCGACGACTGGTTTACCACTGTGGGCAATGCCTGTGATGGGGCCGATGGGGACCTGTGCCCATTGGGTCAGATCACGTGTGCCGCAAATGGGGCATCCAGTCAGTGTACCGAGTCCGGCCCTGCCCTCATCGAAGTCTGTAACGGGGTAGACGACGATTGTGATGGGTGGACAGACGAAGGGTATGGGGTAGGAGGGGCCTGCGATGGAGCGGATGCCGACGGGTGTGCCGATGGGGAGTGGGTGTGTGATGCGTCGACTTCGATGGCCCTCGTTTTCGATGGGGTCAACGATTATGGGAGGATTTTCCAACTGAATTTGTCGACGGTAAAAGCGGCGACGGTGGAAGCGTGGGTGCGTTTTGACAGCTTTGCGCAGTATTATTCGCGGATTGTTGATTTTGGCGCTCAAGGGAAATCGTTTTTGTTGGGTCACAAAGAAACCACCAATACATTGGCTTTTCACCTGGTGGTACCTTCGGGAACCAAAGCCGCAGAAGCCCCCAACGCGTTGGTGGCCGGCAAATGGCACCATGTGGCGGCGAGTTGTGGGCCGCTGGGAATGAAGTTGTTTTTGGACGGGGTGTTGGTGGCGACCAATCCGTACACCGGGTGTTTTGATCAGTTGGCAAGCCACGAAAATTACTACATCGGGCGCAGCAACTGGGCTATCGATGGGTATCTCAAAGGGGCCATCAGCGCGGTGCGAATCAGCAACAGCCAGCTTTATACCGGCAAATTTGCCCCGCCCGTGTTGGAAGAAGGTCAAAACGTATTGGCGTTGTACAAACTGGACGAAGGGGAAGGGAGCGTGGCTTTTGACAGCGGTCCACAACAGAAACACGCCCGGTTGTATGGGCCAACCTGGGGTCAGAATACCGCAGCAAATATGGTGGCGTGTGACGAGCCGTCCAATCCGGGTGTTGCTGCCGCCGATGGTTGCGGCGGGGGGGATGAAGATTGTGACGGGATAGTGGACGAAGACTGCGTGTGTGGCCCCACGACCTGCGCGAATGCGGCAACGGTACCATGTGGACAGGTGATTATCGACGCCTGCGGACTCGATTGTGGAGTCACGGGAACGGCCTGTGCGACCGGCACCGTATGTAACCAAAACCAATGTAAACAACCGGGAACACCCGATTTTCCAGCAGCGTCATGCCTCGATTTGTTGGAATTGGTATCGCAAACAACAGATGGGGTGTACTGGATCGATCCCGACCCACAAGATTCCCAGCAACCGGTACAGGTTTGGTGTGATATGCAAACGGAGGGCGGTGGTTGGACGGTGTTTTTTGTGGACGAAGACCAGACCCCATGGGCGACGTTGGGAACACACCTGTTTGACGACTTCAACATCGGGGGACCGGTTCCCATGCCGGGAATCCAACAAACCGCCGGGTTTGATCCGACGCAAACCAAAATTGATTTCACCGAGTTGGCGGTGGTGTATGGGGATGTGACTCCGCAAAGCCAGTTGTGTTTGCAAGCCAACGTGTACATTGCACCGGCAACCGTGTTGCCGGGAGACAAGGTGTTGGTGGAAAACACAGGGGGCCAGGTGTTGGTGTGGGATGATCAAAGTGACCCGACGGTTACCACATGGTGCACCGAAGACCAAGGCGAAGGCGACGGAATCGGCGTGGATGGGTCCTTTTGCGCCCCATACAACTGGCCGGCAACATGGACAACCGGCTCCGGCACGCCGGAATCTTTGTGTGGGCCAAACTCCAACGCCGACAATCCGCTTACGGTAAGATTAATGGTAAGATAACGGACGAGGACATCAGGTGGGGTTCCTATCGACGGAGGTCATCGGCTCGGATTTCTGGATGCACCCGGTCTGATCTGTAAACCATGTCCCCGGCCGTTCAGAGGGTCAGCGGAAATAGATAAGTGAACCCTGTACGGCTAATTTAGGCGGCCTTGGCCATGCCCCTTCTTGCGGCATATACTCGATATTGCCTCAGTCGGGTCCCGGCCAATTCAGCGCTAAATTAGCTCGCTCAGGGTCACTTCCGGCTTGAAGCTGACCCTCTGAGGCTGTGAAAAAATATGGACGTGACCCAAGTCAGCCGATTTTGAGCCCCAAAGGCTTCCGAAAAAGTTTCGCTTTATATTCGATATTACTCAACGTTTTTAAGGCCAATGTGGCGCAAAATCGGCTGACCTGGGTCATATTCCGTGTCCGCGTACTTGGGGGGCCAGGGGATGCAGACCGACTCTGCCGAGGTGCACGTATCATTCATTGATGAAACCGGAACCGGGATCTCGGGGGTCAAAATTGGCCCGGTCACGCCGGACGAACGAGCTTTCATGAGCGGGGTTGTGCTGCGCAGCCAGTGTGGCCAAGTTCCCCTCGGCACACGGACGGTCGAAATCCGGCTGGAAATCGACCACGATGAGGGATTTTATAACGATGGTTATGCCGACAACCTGCGCTTTGTGCTGATTCCGCTCCCAATGGGTCTCTGCTTCAACAGCAACGATTGCGACGACGGCATCGCGTGTACCTCCGACGGATGCGATGCCTTCGGCAAATGCAAACACACGCCCAACAATGGGGCCTGCGATGACGGCCTTGTTTGCACCGACAATGTGTGTGATCCCCTTTCGGGTTGCCAGTTTCCCGTCGCGTGTGACGACGGCAACGTGTGCACCGACAATTCTTGCGACGCTGTTACCGGGGGGTGCGTCTTTACGGCGTCAGGCGCTCCGTGCGATGACGCAGACCCATGTACACTTGGGGACATCTGCCGAGTTCCCGCGTCCGAAATTGTCCCCGCGTCCCCTGCAGTCGGCGCGGTCTACTGTGTTCCTTCCCCTTTCTCGACTCCGAACTGCAACGGCCTCGATTACACGAATGCCGCCAATCTCGCACTCTCATCCCCCGGGGGCGCTAAGTCCGCGGTAACCCAGGCGACATACGCTGACGGCGCGGTGCCGATTCACCAACCGGCATGGCTGAACGACGGCGTTTACGGAAACGGTTCGAGTTGGATTGGCGTAGGACCCAACAACTGGATGAAAGTCGACCTGGGAGCCCCCCACATGATCGACCGGATTCGCGTCGGGCGTGACCGCACGTGCGCATTCGATGATCGCGATCCGGGGCGGATTCGGGTGCTGGTTGCGTTGGATGATTCTGTTTATGCCAATGGTAATGATGGGGGGGATCTTGCGGAATATGCCGAAGTTTTCGACTCCCTTGACGCCGGATATTCTGGACAACTCATTTTTGCGGAGACGGTCGAAGTGCGGTTTGCGCCTGTGCAGGCGCGGTTCGTCAAGGTGACCGTTGAGAATGAAGGCGCGGCCATAGACGAAGTCGAAATCATGACGGCCGTGGCGGATTCGTGTATTGCGGGTAACGATTCGCCGTGTAATGACGGCGACCCGTGTACGGAAGACTTTTGCGATTTGGGTGACTGTACGTCGGTCGCCACTCCCAATGACGGCGACGGCGACACGTTTTTCGGCTGCGTCGACGATTGCAACGACGCCGTTGCAGCGATTCATCCAGGTGCACAGGAGGTGTGTGACGGCGAGGACGACAACTGCGACGGAATCTTGCTTGAAACGGAGTTGGATAACGACGGCGATGGCCACTTCGCGTGTGCTGACGACTGCAACGATAAGGATCCAACCGTGTACGGCGGCGCGCCGGAGTTGTGTGACGGCAAGGACAACAACTGCGACGGAAACATTCTTTCCACAGAAATGGACATCGACAACGACGGCCATTTCGTCTGCGGGAACGACTGCAACGACAACAATCCGACTGTATATGGCGGCGCGCCGGAAAAATGCGACGGCATTGACAACAATTGCGACTCGGTTGTGCCTGCCCCAGAGCTGGATCTGGACGGTGACGGCTACCTCGGCTGCATCAATGACTGCAACCCACTCGATCCGAATGTACATCCGGGAGCGCCGGAGTTTTGTGACGGCATCGATAATGACTGCACCGGAGGGTTGCCGGTCGACGAGCAGGATCCAGACAGCGACGGCTGGCCGTTGTGCGCCGGTGACTGCGGTCCGAATAACTTCCATGCTTTTCCCGGGACGCCGTACTTCTGGAGCGTGCCATTCATCAACACCAGCGGCGTTGCTTCTTGGGATTTCAATTGCAACGGCACCATCGAAGTCGAAACGACCCAAATAGGTGTGCCCTGTTTCACCTTCCTCGTAGCTTGTACGCCCGCTGTCGAAGGCTGGAACTTTTACGCGCCGAACTGTGGAGAAGTTAATACGTGGTATACCGGGATATGCGACGGTATTCCGCTTTGTGCAAGCCTAATTTACGAACGAGCCCAGGCGTGCCGTTAACCCAGATTTCTCACCAGGATTCGCAGCGAGAGCGCCGAAATGCCTGCGGACGTCGATGAGTTTGTGAAAAAATAGCTGCGCAGACTCTGGGCGGTGTCTTTTGGCCGCCTCGGCCAGCAAAAAGTCTGCGCCATATTCCCGATATGACTCGGGTTTTCCAAAACCAATTCGGCGCAAAATCCACGCCCATAGCCTGCGCCCATATTTTTTCACAAACTCGATGAGAAAAACAGGCTGGCGGGCCGGTCGAATGTCACTTGTTAGATCCCTGACGTTGTGAAAAGATGGGGACGTGACGTAGGGCCAAGGAGTACCGATGCGAAGAGACCACAGGCGGCTGGTAATATCGCTGTTCGCCGTTCTGAGTTGGCTGGGCTGGCCGAGCACGTTGTTTGCCGTGTGCCTGGACCCGCCGGGAGACGTCACCGCCGACGGCGTGACCTCGGCCGTGGACATCCAATGCGCTATCTTGGCAGTG
>JABWCM010000207.1 GCA_013360285.1 Myxococcales bacterium | reverse complement strand
CGGCTCATCGCAGCCACCAACCGGGACATCATCGACGCCATTCGGCAAAACCACTTCCGCGAAGACCTGTTCCACCGGCTGAACGTAGTCCAGTTTCGGCCGCCTCCGCTGCGGGAACGGGGGGACGATATCCTGTTGCTGGCCCAGCACTTCGTCAAGTTCTTTGCCGCTTCCATGAACCGGAGTATCAAAGGGCTTTCCAAGCTTGCCCAACAGCAGCTTCTCAATCACCATTGGCCGGGAAATGTGCGGGAACTGCGGAATGTCATCGAGCGCGCCATCATCCTGGAGACCGAGCCGGAGATCCAGCTCACAAGCCTCCCTGATTTCCATATCGAAACCCGGTTGCGCAAAGGAGACAGCGCCACCCTTCCGGAGATTCGGTCTTTGGACGAATCGATGGCCAGCTTTGAGCGGGAACTCATTTCCTCTGTGCTCGAACTCAATCACTTTAGCCTGACTCGGACAGCGGAACATTTGAAGATCAGCCGTCACGCCCTGAGATACCGCATGCAACGGCTCAACATCAGCGCGGAAGAGGCCCTGGAAGAAGACGCCACCCAGCCAGGAGGAAAGGACGGCGGGCGATGAATCCGTCTCCAGCGCTGTTGGGAGCCGTCGTCACGGAGTTACCCAAGCACAACCGATCCTTCGGAAAGCTGCCTGGGTTGCTGCTCTCCGACGTGCTGATCATCGTGGGAATCGGCTTGGGCTTGCTCATCGTTCTTTCCCTCGGGATTTACCTGTGGATGAAATCCCGCCGCCGCCGCCGCCGCCACCTCCACCGCGGTCGGAGTTACAAACACATCCAAGAAAGCCCAGGTCACATCCGACCAGGCATGACGCACATTTACTGCCGCCGGCCCCGCCGCCTCCACCGCCGCCTCCTCGACCATGCGGGCCGGCGACGCCGGCAGTGCCGTTGGAGGGTGTCCAATAATTGTTGGCGATGCTGCCGTCCCCATTTCCGCCGGTACCGCTGGAACCGTCGCTGACACCACCCGCGGGTCCACCGCTGCCGCCGTTGTCATCACAGTCGTCTCCGCCCGAAGCGCCCTTACCTCCACCTCCTCCGCCGTTGCCTCCTTGTGCTCCATCGGTGCCACCGCCGGTGTTGTGCCCACCTGTGCCGCCGTTTCCGCCGGCGGCGCCGCAGGTACTGCTGCCGCCGCTCCCGGCGCCGCCGCCGCCCGAACCATTGCTTTGGCCGTCACCGCCGGCGGTCGGAGTGCCGCCGTCCGCACCTTTGGCTCCCGCGGTCCCGGCCGTCCCGTCCCCACCGTTGCCGGCCGTGATCGTTAACTTAACCATGCTCAGAGCATTGCCGCCGTTGATGTGAATTCCGTAAGAACCGCCCCCGGGGGCGGTGTTGTTCCCGGCAACGATTTTTAAGTATTGTAATTCCGTGGATTTGACGATTCCGGCGCCGCGTATCACCACCACGTTGTTGTTTTGGATCGCCGAAGAAGTGACCGTGGTAATTGCTTTGTCGCTGCGGACCCAATTTGCCGAAGCGTCATAGGCTCCAAAAATTCCAACGCCGGATTTGATGTCTACCGTTTCGGAATAGGTTCCTTTCGATACCAGGACCTGGGTTACAGTGGTCCCATTCGCAGTGTTTACCGCGGCTTGAATGGTCTTTTTCGGGTTGGTTTTGGTACCGGCCCACCCGTCGTTGCCACCTACGGTATCTACAAACAGGGCGCCGTTGATGTTGCCGTCGAGTCCGTCACAGTTGGAGTCGGTAAACGCCACATCGGGGATGTCTGCTGCTCCGGGATAGGTAGTATTGACAGTGTCGTTGCAGTCTCCCCCACCTTGTGGGCAGATACCCGGAGGTGGGCTCATCACCTGCATGGCACTATCGCAATAGGCGTCGGCATCGTCGTTACACCCTTCGTCTATACCGGCACTACAGTTGTTGTCTTTGCCGTCGCAGATTTCTGTGGCGCCCGGGTTGATGGACGAATTGGCGTCGTCACAGTCCCCACCGCCTTTTGAGCAGGTTGCCGGTGCGGGTGTGCTGACGGTTTTGCCTATTTCGCAATATCCGTCTTTGTCGTCGTCACACCCTTCGTCTATTCCGGTGCTGCAATCGTTGTCTTTGCCGTCACAGATTTCCTGCGCCCCAGGGTTGATGTTGTTGTTGGTATCGTCACAGTCCCCACCCACGGTCGCTTTGTGTTTGCCGATTGGAACACACAAACACTGGATATCAGACGACAGTCCGTAGGTATCGTTGTCGGCATCGGCGAGGTAGTTTTTGCATCCACCGGCTCCGGCTTCATCTATGGTGCCGTTACAGTTGTCGTCGGAGCCATTGCAGACCTCGGGCGCGGTAGGTTTGATGCCAAAGCTGGCATCGTTACAATCGCCCTTTAATAACGCGGTATAAATGCCTGCCGGTGCGCACAAACATTTGGAATCATTTTCAATTCCATAACCGTCTTGATCGACGTCCCGGTAATATACGGTGCAACCTTGGGCGCCTTCTTCATCGACGGATCCGTTGCAGTTGTCGTCGGTACCCACACCGCCGGAAGCACCACATTTTTCCGGAGTGCCCGGGTTCTGACTGGATACGCTGTCGTTACAATCGCCGATTTTTGTGGCGGTATGAGGAATGGTCCCCTTACATAAACATTTTGCATCGGTCGAAACGCCATAGGTGTCCTGGTCGGCGTCGAGATAAAAAGTGGAGCACCCTTCGGCGCCGGCTTCGTCGGTTTGGTTGTTGCAGTTGTTGTCGACGTTGTCGCAGGCCTCAATCGCCGTCGGATGAACGGTTTTGGATGAGTCATTGCAGTCACCTCCTTTGGTGGCCACAAAGGGTGCGGTGGCTTTGCACAGGCAGGAGGTTGAATTGCTCTGGCCAAACCCATCTCCATCGCTGTCGGCGAAATATTCCGTACACCCTTGCGCTCCGGCTTCGTCGATGGCGCCGTCACAATTGTCGTCGAGGCTGTTACAGGATTCTTTGGCTCCCGGGTTCTGATTGGGGCTGAAGTCGTTACAATCGTTGCCAACAGATGCCGAATAAGGTGCCGCTGGTTTACATAAACATTTGCTGTTGTCACTTAACCCGAACGTGTCGTTGTCGAAATCCCGGAAAAACACGGTACAGCCCTGGGCATTTTCTTCATCGATACCGTCTTTACAGTTGTCGTCGATGTCGTTACAGGTTTCGGTCATGCCCGGGTTGATGGATGAAGCCCCGTCGTTGCAGTCGCCGGCCATAGTCGCCGAATAAAATCCCACCGCACCGCATTGGCATTGGTTTTGTGCGTCCTGACCAAACCCATCTTTGTCGCTATCCAAGTAATATAAGCTGCATCCCAGCGCGCCGAGTTCGTCGGTGATGCCGTCGCAGTTGTCGTCTTGCGAATTGCAGGCTTCCTGGGCGCCCGTGTAAATCTTGTTGTCTTGCGGAGCGCAGTCGGTCTCATTTGGGTCCTTGTCTCCGTCGATATCCGGGTCACATAGGTTACCCAGCCCGTCTTTGTCGATGTCGGCTTGATCGATGTTGGCCACCAATGGACAGTTGTCTTTGTCGTCGGGCAACGTGTCGTTGTCGTCGTCAAGGTCACAGGCATCACCCTGCGTATCCTCATCCGTGTTGACCTGACCGGAATTGGCAATGTTGGGGCAGTTGTCGTTGTCATTGGGGATTCCGTCGCCGTCGACGTCGTTGTCGCAGGCATCGCCAATGCCGTTTTTGTCTAAGTCAACTTGATCGGTGTTGGGGAAATTGGGGCAATTGTCTTTTGTATTGGCGACGGTATCCCCGTCGATGTCGTCGTCGCAACTGTCACCCATTGCGTCTGTGTCGATATTGCTTTGGTCGGTGTTTGGGTGGATAGGACAGTTGTCGTTGGTATCCAAAATGGTGTCATTGTCATCGTCTTCGTCACATACGTCACCGGCCCCGTCTTTGTCGGTATCGGTCTGCTGAGAATTGACCAGAGTCGGGCAGTTGTCGTTGGTGTCGGGGACCCCATCTTCGTCATCGTCGGTATCGCAGGCGTCACCCGTTTTGTCTTTGTCCAAATCATCCTGGGTGGGGTTTGCAACCAGAGGACAATTGTCGTTGATGTCATCCAACCCGTCGCCGTCTTTGTCGGTATCCACGCAGTCCTTTTCGCCGTCGTTATCGGTATCGACGAACCCTTCGTCGAATTCGCCGTCGCAATCGTCATCTTTTCCGTTGCAGGATTCTTTTTCCGGAGTCTGGCCTTGGCAGACGGTTTTGGCGCCAACACAGGCTTCTGTTCCGGGGCAATTTCCAGCCGCAGACGTGACCGTACAGGGCGCGCCGCCGGTATCTTCGTCGACCGTGCCGTCACAATCATCGTCTTTCCCATTGCAGGTTTCGGCAACAGCCGGCAGTGCATCGCAGGCGGACAAACCATCCTGGGTACAGATCCGTTTGCCCGAGCAGGTGCCAAAGGTATTGGTCACGCTGCATGTCGTCTGAGCGGAAATGGTGACGGCGTAGGCGCTGCACGTACATTCACCGGATGTGGGGATACATTGGTTGTTGCCCGACCCGTCCGCGTCGTCGCAGACGTAATCATTGGGACAATCGTCGTCGGTATTACATTCCGTGCCGCAGAATGAACCGTCTTCTCCATAACTTAAGCAAGCATTGTCGGCTTGAAATCCCCCGACACAATCGGCTTTTTTGTCGCACGGCAGGCAGAGTTGAACATGTGCGGAAACACACAAGTATACCCCTTCGGAACCGGTTTTGAGTTTACATTTGAAACCGTCCGGGCAGTCCTCAAAACACTCCGTGGTGCACACGGGACCTTGTGGGCTGTCGATACAATAGCCGCTTAAACAATCGCTGTTTTTTTTGCAGGGGCATAACAAACCACCTGGGCACAGACTGGCTGTGGCATCCGTAGTGTCCGTCGATACGTCGATTGGACCTGTCGAGGTATCCTCATCGGAGCCAATGGTCTCCTTTTCGCCAAACAAGTCCAACGAACCGAAGTCGGCGTTGCCGGTGGAATCGGTTTGTGTTTGTGCACTATCCGCGTCGGTCGCGACGTCGGCGGAATTTCCGTTGGACGAACTGGTTGAATCCCCACCGCAGGACCAACATGTCAAAAACAAGAAGAGTGAAGTGAAACGAAGAAAGTTCAAAAGTCCTGTGTCTGATAAAGAAAACACGTGGCTGCTCTCCTGTTCTGATTGTGGTACCGGTTGTCGCAACACCATCCAGCCGTTGGCGCAACAATGTTATCCTAACGAAAATGTTCGTGTTCCCGCAATGCTTTATCAACACGGTGCCGGTGCGGATTGAATTGTTACGCCGCGGGTGCAAAAACCATGTGGCCGTGGGATTTTGTCCGTTGGGGGGTGGTGCATCGGCGCGATGTGAATTATTGTTCTTCCGTCCATTTCGCGGGTGCCGGTGGCGCACAACGCGAAGACACAAGTAACCAACATCGAACCAAGGAGAAACGTGATGGCAGAGTTAAAAGGCAGCAAAACCCACCAGAATTTAAAAGATGCGTTTGCCGGCGAATCGCAGGCCAACCGCCGTTATCTTTATTTTGCAAAGGTGGCGGATGTGGAAGGGTATCCAGAGGTTGCAGGGAATTTTCGCGAAACCGCCGAAGGAGAAACCGGACACGCTCACGGGCATTTGGATTACTTAAAGAAAGTGGGTGATCCGGCGACGGATTTGCCGATTGGCGACACGATCAACAACCTGAAGGCGTCTGTGGCCGGCGAAACGCACGAGTACACGGACATGTATCCTTCTATGGCAAAAGTCGCCCGCGAAGAAGGATTTTCGGAAATTGCCGACTGGTTTGAAACATTGGCCAAAGCCGAAAAATCGCATGCCGGTCGATTTCAGCAACTTCTGAATTCGATTAGTTAACAGGTTTAGCGAGCTGGCGCCCACGACCAACGTTGGCGCCGGCCCGTCTCGATTCCGCCCAAAATTCCAGTTTCCCTCTTAACAGTTCAGTTCTTCAGTCCAAAAAGGTCTTCTGTGAACCAACAAAGTGAACGCATTTCTTATCTTCCCACCGAGGGAATCAGTTACGATCCCGAAGAAGCCCGCTATTGGGATCCGGCGGCGTTGGACCAGGAATTGGTCCGCGCATTTGAGATCTGCCACGGTTGCCGGATGTGCTTTAAGTATTGCGATTCTTTTCCTAAGTTATTTCGCTATGTCGATGACGTTCACGAAGGGGACGTACGAAAGTTGAGTGAAACCGAACGCCAAGACGTGGTCGATTCGTGTTTCCAATGTAAGTTATGCGAAGTTCAGTGTCCTTATACCCCTCGGGATGGTCACGAATTTCAGCTCGATTTTCCGAAACTGATTCACCGATACAAAGCACAAAAACACGAACGTCATGGAGCTACGTTTCGGGAAAAAGTGTTGGGTGATCCCGATGGGACGGCAAGTGTGGCAAGGATGAGTTTGGGTCTTGCCAACACCATGAATCGGGTGAAAGCACACCGATGGTTCATGGAAAAGGCGCTGGGGATTCATCGCGACAAATTGTTGCCGGATTTTGCGTCGGTGCCGTTCGACAAATGGGCCGCCAAAGAAGGTCACGTTGCGACGTCGACAAACAATGAAGCTGTGTTGTTTCAGACCTGCTATGTGCAGCACAACGAACCCAATATCGGTCGGGATACCGTGGAGGTGTTTCATCGTAATGGGGTGGGCTTAAAGTGTGTTTCTGGTCTGGTGTGCTGTGGCATGCCTGCATGGGAACATGGTGATTTGGAGTCGTTGCGTAAACAAGCAAACAACAACCTGGATAAGCTGATGCCGCACGTAAATGCGAAAGCGGCGGTTGTGGTGCTCAACCCAACGTGCGCGATGATGATGCGTCGGGAATATCCGGAATTGTTGGCGGGGCATGATCGAGAGCGGGCGAAAGAATTGGCCGGAGCGATCCGGGATCCCGGCGAATTTCTGTGGAATATCCGTAACGAAGAACGGTTCCAGGCCACTGTCTTATCCAAGCCAAATAAACCAGTATCTTATCATGCTCCGTGCCATCTCCGGGCGCAGGCGGTTGGTTTTAAGAGCCGTGACCTGATGCGGAAATTGTTTGGCGAAAATCCCAAAACGACAATGGAATGTTGTGGTCATGACGGTACATTTGCGATGACCGTGGAAGGGTTTGAACCGTCGGCGGCGATTGGAAAACGGGCATTTGATGGAATGACAGAGGCGGGGGCGGAGGTGTGGGCCACGGATTGTCCCTTGGCAGCATTGCAGTTTCAGCAACACGCCGGAAAAAAACCAAAACACCCGATGAGCATCCTTGCGCAGGCCTATCGGGGTGAACCGTTTGGGGATGGTGGAAAATGAACAAGGTGCAACGTACGGATTTGCTGGATTATGTTACGTATGCCGAAAAGCGGGACGGCATCCGGAATCGGGTACTTCAAATTAAAATTCCACGGCGTGTCCACGTGGGGGATCATTTTACGTTTTTGTTTGAGAACCGGGACACCATGGTCTATCAGATTCAGGAGATGATGCGGGTTGAACACCTTGTTCGCGAGGCGGATATTCTGCATGAACTCGATACATACAATGAGGTGTTGGGAGGTCCCGGTGAATTGGGATGTACGTTGCTCATTGAAATCGAAGACCCGAAGCAACGTGCCGACCTGTTACGAAAGTGGTTGGCGTTGCCGCAGCATGTGTTTGCACGTTTGGATGATGGTACCAAGGTGTATGCAACGTTCGACTTACGCCAGATCGGCCTGGACCGGTTGTCATCGGTGCATTATATCAAGTTTCCGGTGGGCGGAAGAACCCCCGCGGCAGTTGGAATTGATTTGCAAGGCATAGAGTCCGAAACCGAGTTGTCTTCGGATCAGCAAGAAGCATTGGCTGCGGATTTGGCGGACAGTTGGAAATAATCCGTCGGGAATGGTCTCTTACTCTCCTATAGTCTCTGTGGATGTGATTTGGTCAGGCAACGTTCTGCCGTATTGTTCCTCCCAAAACGTACGTGCTGCTTTACGAATTTTGTCGCGGTCTACGTCCAGCATGTTGAAGTAGATTTTGCTTAACTTTTCTCGGTCGACTCGTCCGCGGTAAGTGAGGGCTCCAGGGGGATCGAGACCCAAACGTTCCGGCAGGTTTTGAAATACAATCAGTGCAACCTGGCTTTCGGCGGTTCCCCACATCGTTTTTTGAAAAAGCAGGCGCGAGAGCAAAGTTAAGTTAAGATAGGTTGTTTGCGCGTCATAAGCCAACTCTGCAACATAAGCCGAAAGCTCGGTGGCGACGCGTTTTGCGTTTGGCGACAGTTCGTCTTCCGGGTTTTCGATTCCATATAAGGTTCGGACCGCCGGCGGGATGAGTCCTTCCTTTTTGTGCTCGTAATCGAGCCGATGTTGCACTTCGTGGCGTTCAACACTGGAGATAAGCGGTGCCATCATTTCGTCAAAAGTGGTACGTAACGATTCGTCGGCAAGGGCTCGTTCGATATCCCGCAGTTGAACCACTTCCATGTTGGGAAGGATTTGTTCCACGGATTCGAGCCATGTGTCTGTTACGTTGTATTTTTCCGGGTCGGGCAAAATCACACCTTTACGTTCCAATTCAACTTGCCAGCGGCGGACAAGTTCGTAGCGGTCCGCGAACAACTTACCCAGTTTCTGCACACTTTCTGCGTCTTTGGAAACATTCAGTTCGGAACGGACGACCGCTCCCGCACGCTGCAACAGTTGATCTTGCCATGGCGAATCAAACTCGCGGGATTCCATGTCAATGAGCGGCATGGGGCGACCGTCGCCAAGCGCGGGAGCTACAAAATTAACAACTATGTCCTCTAAGTTGTCGTGAAGAACAAGGGCGACTTCGATGTGAGGTCGAGTGAATCCAAGGTAGTCTTGACGAAAATTCAAGTTGTCCAGCCGGTTTACGTGTAATGCCAGGACCGTTTTGTTGTTGGCTGTAGCGGTGCGTTTTTCCAAAACATGGTAGGTGGATAAGATCACGAGGCGATCGTTGTGGCTCTGGTCGATGATTTCGGCGTCGATAAAGTAAGGAAGTTGGTGATGGAGCAATTGGCGATTGAGTCCCCGTAATGCTTCGTGAAACGTGTCCTGGTGCGAGTAGTCGGCGGCGATTAGCAACTGTTCTTTGGTGTCGAACAATTCGTTTAGGGCGGATCGCACCGGTTCCGGCAAACCGTCGGCATGAATCAATGCGTTGCGGCTGGAATCCACTTTTTGGCGTAAATCGGTCGTTTGGACGATCCGTTCGTTTCGTTTGGCGTCTGCCCATCCGTTGACCGCGATCACATATTCGGGAAGGAGGGTGCCCAACGCCATTCCCTCCGGTGTTTCGAGCGGTGGCCGTTTTTGCACCAAAAACCAAACGCTGACGGCCAGCGTGATGCCGACGAATCCAAACACAGCCAAGTGATTTGCGTAACGGATCCAGGGTGATTGTTTCGTTTCGCCCGGATTTTTTTCCGCGTACAATGTGGAAACACCATGGACATCGGTTGGATCGGTCACGTCGTTGCGGGAAAGTTCGAGCCATGCAAGGCGGAAGATGTGATCAAAAGCGGGGTTGTGGGTGGTGTTGTCCAGCAAAATTGCCGAGATCGTCTTGTGAATTTTGCGCGAAACCATTCCCCGCATTACCCAAGGAACCTTTCTTAGTCCATGATCGACGGCTTCTTGTCGTCCATCGGCGATTGCCAGTGCCAGCACGCGTTTCGCTTCGGTCTTAACCATGGAGCCCTCCGCTGGGCAACGATTTTTCGCCCAAAGAAGGTCAGTGTCTCCCTTTTTGTTGGGCGGGTAAAGCCCTTTGTCGTCGTACAAAAGATGGCGTGATGCTCTATACAACCGCCTTTTTCGGTGATACCCAGTTGTTTGAGGCTTGTGAAAAACGTTTTCTCAGTGCCGAGAACTAACAAAACGGAGCACAACAGTGGGATTCTTCTTTGGTGCAGACATTGATACAATTCGTCCACGTAGTCCCGAATTGATGGAAAAATTGTTGCCGTGGGTCACCTTTGCGGAGAGATATTTTCGCAGTGAAGTGCGCGGTTTAGAAAGAATTCCTGAGCCGGGGGCTTTGTTTGTAGGAAATCACAGCGCCGGCGCGTTGTCCCCGGATTCGTTTTTGTTTGGGGCGGCCGTCTATCGCCGATATGGGTTGAGCCGCCTTCCATATGGGCTTGGTCACGAGGTGGTGATTCAACTTCCGGGATTTCGTGACATCTTGTTGCCGCTTGGTGCCGTTCGGGCGGGGCACGACATGGCGGAGAAATTGTTAACAAGTGGCCATAATGTGTTGGTTTATCCAGGTGGTGACATCGATTCCTGTCGACCGTTTCGGCATCGTGGCAAAGTCAAATTTGGTGGACGGGAAGGGTACATTCGTCTGGCGTTGAATGCCGGGGTGCCCATTGTACCTGTCGTGACGTCGGGAGCCCATTCCACGTTTCTGATAATCGATGACGGTCAGTGGTTTGCGAAGCTCATCGGTAGCGACAAGTGGCTTAGGTTAAAAGTGTGGCCGTTAACCCTGAGCTTACCCTGGGGGTTGACTTTTGGGTGGCCTCCCACTCACTTTCCGTGGCGGAGCCGAATTCTAATCGAAGTATTGCCGCCGATTCGGTTTGGTCGTTATGGGCGTGAGGCTGTAGCGGATGCTGCTTATGTGACCGAATGTGCTCATCATGTAGAGTCAGCGATGCAGGCGGCACTGGATCGGCTGGAAGCAGAACGCCGCCTTTTGTCGTAACGGTATAGAGAGGGTCAGCGGAAATAGATAAGTGAACCGTGTTCGGCTAATTTAGGCTGCCTTGGCCATGCCCGTCGGTGCGGCATATACTCAATATTGCCTCAGTCGGGTCCCGGCCAATTCAGCGCTAAATTAGCTCGATCAGCGTCACTTCCGACTTGAAGCTGACCCTCTCAGTGTTTATAAACAGGCGCAGACGGGAACCCCAAACACCTCGATACATCCCGACAAAAAACACCCCGGCTGGGGTGGGCAATACACTTTGGTCACTTCCGAACATTTCCCGCCGGCACAGGCGCTGGCACTGGTACACGCATCTTTGTCGTCACAGGAAAACCCGTTGGCCGCGGCGGCGTTGTAGATACATCCGGTTTGTGGGCTGCACGAATCGATGGTGCAGGGATTGTTGTCATTGCACGCGAGAAAGTTGGACCCAATACAGTTGCCGTTTTGGCAAGTATCGGTTTGAGTACATTTGTTTCCGTCGTTGCAGCCGACGCCATTGGCAAAGGTATTGGTGCAGACGCCTTGGGTATTACACTGATCATTGGTACATGAGTTGCCGTCGTCGCAGTTTTTCAGCGTGCCGACACACTTCCCGCCGGAACATAAATCCCCATATGTACAAGCATTTTGGTCGTCGCATGGACCCGCGATAGGTGTGTAAACACACCCTTTGGCTGGATCGCAACTGTCTTTTGTACAAGGATTACCGTCGTAACATAAGCCGTCGTCTACCAAGCCATTACAATCGTTGTCCAAGCCATCACAGGCCTCTGCGGCTCCCGGATACACCTTGGCGTTTTTCGGTTGGCAATCTTGGGCATCCGGGGTGGGGTCGTTGTCGTCGTTGTCGTCGCACATGTCTCCCTGGCCATCTCCGTCGGTATTCTCCTGGTCAGGGTTGGCAAGATTAGGGCAGTTGTCTTTTTCGTCATTGATGTTGTCGTTGTCATCATCGGGATCACATTGGTCCCCTAAGCCATCGTTGTCAAAGTCTTTTTGGTTTGTATTTGGAGCGGTTGGGCAGTTGTCGAATTTGTCTTTGACGCCATCGTTGTCGTCATCGTCGTCACACATGTCGCCGATTTTGTCGTTGTCCGAGTCCTTCTGATCGGAGTTCGGGTCCAGCGGACAGTTATCTACCCCATCTGTAACACCGTCGTTGTCGTCGTCGTCGTCTACGCAGTCCTTCAACGTATCGCCGTCGGTGTCGAAATCGTATTCGTCAATGGCTCCATTGCAGTTGTTGTCTTTTCCGTCACACAATTCGGGTGCCCCACCGTAAACTTTGGGATCGGTGGGAGCGCAGTCCGTTCCATCGGGATCACCATCATTGTCGTCGTCGGTGTCGATACAGTCTTTTGTTCCGTCGTTATCGGTATCCTCGGAGCCGTCATCGATGATTCCATTACAATCGTCATCTTTTCCGTTACACACTTCGGTCGCCGGCGAGTCTCCTTCACATAACGTAGTCTGTCCGTCGGATGTGCACACGTACAATCCATTCGGGCAATTGTCCGGGTCGGGGCCGTCGCACGGTTTGCCTTTGTTTTCAAAATCTTCGTCGACGTTTCCGTCGCAGTCGTCATCTTTGTTGTTACATACCTCGGGTTGGGCACCGTCCCCGATACATTTGATGACCCCTCCGTTACACTCAACAAAACCTGGACAACTTCCAAACTCATTGGTCACGTCGCATGCCTGAGCTACGGTCATGTCGTCCACCAGGCTATTGCAGTCGTTGTCTTTACCGGCGCACACCTCCACCTGGGGTACCAAGGAGTCACAATCACCAAGCCCATCCACGGTGCAATATCGTTTTCCAAAACATTGGCCGAATTCATTTTGTGTATAACAAGGGGTGCTTGCTGCGTTCTGAATGGCTGCGGGGCTGCATTCGCACGTACCGTCTGCCGGCACACATTGTTTCGCAGGTACC
>JABWCM010000206.1 GCA_013360285.1 Myxococcales bacterium | reverse complement strand
TTCCGATCTTTCTCACTCATGGACCGCTCCTTTGTACTCGACACAGCACTCTTGTATGTCAACCTTAATTTAATGTCCAAAAAACGGGGTCCACTATAGCCCGCCGTTCGCGCACAGCTTCGCAGGCTGAAGGAGAAGGGACATATCGCGGACCCGTCCCGGGGTTTCCATGTCATCGTTCCCCCGAAGTATCGCCGGTTGGGCTGCCTCCCCGCCGACCACGTTATCCCGCAGCTTATGGAGTATTTCGAGGAGCCCTACCACGTGGCGCCCTTGAACGCCGCCGCGTACCACGGAGCGGCTCATCAGGCGCCCATGGTCTTCCAGGTGATGGTCGCGAAGTCACGGCGAGGACTCTCGTGCGGTGGGGTTCGGGTCGACTTCGTCGCGCGCCAGGACATGGCGAGCACCCCCGTCGTGGAGCGGAACGTGCCCACCGGAGTATTGCGTATCGTGTCACCGGCGGCGCTCGAGATCGTCGGATACCCCGAGCGCTTTGGTTATCTCAACAATGTCGCCACAGTCCTGGCCGAACTGACCGAGTCCATTGATGGAGATGCACTGGCAGCAGAGGCGCGACGTGCGCCTGTCGCGTGGGTTCAGCGTCTCGGCTACCTCCTCGTTCTCGTCGGAGGTAACGAACTCGCGGACCACCTCCACGGCGTCCTGGCGCAACGAAGCGTATTCACTGTGCCGCTCGCTCCCTGGCAGAACATGGAGGGCGCGCCTCGGGACGCTCGCTGGCAGGTCGCCATCAACACAGACGTGGAGCCGGACGCATGATCCCCGAACAGGCTATTGTGGGAACGAGATGCTTTTTCCCCTGCCTGAACCATCCCCTCCAGCCAAGCGGCCTGGAGAAACTATCAAACCTCGCCCACGGATTTTGGAAGCGAATCGGTCACAAACCGAACTGCGGCCTATGGATCTCGATACGGTGCTTCCTGCGGGCCATCGTGCCCGTCTAGTCTGGGGATTCGTGGAGCGGTTGGACCTGTCGGCACTGCATGATTCGGTCAAGGCGGTTGAAGGCGGTCCCGGTCGAGGGTCAGCGGAAATAGATAAGTGAACCCTGTTCGGCTAATTTAGGCTGCCTTGTACATGCCCCTCCTTGTGCTGCATATGGACGATATTGCCTCAGTCGGGCCCCGGCCAATTCAGCGCTAAATTAGCTCGACCAGGGTCACTTCCGGCTTGAAGCTGACTCTCCGAGTCTGTCGGGATGATTTCCTGGTCCCGTCCGTAAGATCGTACAACATCCGGGTTACTGCGTAACGGAAATCGACGGGGGAAAACAGGCGGTGCAGGCGTCCAAACACGCGCCGCCCTGCGCGTTGTACTGACCACATCCGAGGCATTCTTGAGCTAAAGGGTCCCAATAACAGGATGCCGCTCCCCCTTTTCCGTAATGAAAACGTTGTTGGCATTCGGCTTCGGTTTCGATACGCGAACACCCATGCCAGCCCGGTGCGCCGCCTACGACCTTCCGGGTCGGGTCACCCGGGCACTCGGTGGATTCGGGGCTGTCTATGAGGCATTCGTTAACACAATTGCCCTGTAATGCGTGGTTTTTGCCGCACCCGACACATTCTTGGGTTTGAACCGCATAAAAACACGATGCGATCCCGGTTGATCCACGATGAAACGCTTTTTCACAGGCAAGCGCGTCGTTGTTGTATTGGAGGCAGGCCCCATGCAGTCGGTCGCCGGCAAACAACGTCCTCTTGGGTGCTCCGGCGCAAGTCACCGGCCCTTGGCAAGTGTTGGTGCAATCCCCATCTCCTTCGCGAACACCGCCGCATCCCGAACATTGGTCGCCGTCCCAAAAACAGGATGCGGCTCCGGTAATCGCCATATGCCATGCTTTTTCGCAGGCGGTTTGGTTGTTGGAATAAACCTGACACACCTGACCGGTGGGTCCCCCTACAAAAAGGGTTCGGGTGGGGTCCAAACACGGCGGTGGGGTACACTCCCCACACTCCCCACAATCTTCCGGACAGTTGGCGCAGGTTTCGGTTTCATCGCAGACGCCGTTTTCGCAGTCGATGCCCGCCTCGGGCGGAGATTCCGGTTCCGAAATCGACGGGGCGGTAGCCTCGCACGAAACACGAATGGCCACGTCGTCCACCAACATTCCATTTTTTGCGGTCCAGGTTTTCCACCCGGATTCAAATACAAATTCGATGTCTACGGTTTGCCCCGCAAACGCCGACAGCCGAATACACACCCGCGCCCATTTGGAAAACTCCAACAGCCGCATTTTGGACCACACAGGAAATCGCCCGGCGGATGTCGTGACCCACACGCTTAAGTTATCTGCTGAAGCCGAAGGTTCGACGTCGGTCCACACGACAAATCCCAGCCGAATAGTGTCGGCATCGGGTAACACAACAGACGGCCACGTGGCTTGGGTGCGTAAACGAAGGTCGGTCGTCACCGTGCCGGCTGCAAGGGTGGTTTGTAAAAACTTTTGTCCGGAAAAGGCGATCTGGCTGGTTTTGACTGCCCACCCCGATCCGGTTTGGTCTGATGTGACCTTCCACGGCGCCAACCCACTTTCGAAAGATTGGGTTTGATAAACATTTAAACAACACGCCGGGTCGGTCTCCCCCCCTGTTTCCCCACACTGATCACATGTCGTGGGGGTTCCGCATTGGGGCAATACCAGAGGCTCAAAACATTCGGTTGCGGCTACCCCACATGAACATTCGGGATAACAATCGGCGACTGCCTGATGGACACAGATCGAGTCCCACGCAAAATTACAACAAAATGAATCCAGCGCACACACGCAGGATTGGCAGGCCGGTTCCCCACAACCCGACTCCGAATGGGGAAGGCAACAGTTGGTGTCGTCGACACACCCACAACTGTCCGTACAATTGAGCATCGCAGCGTTGACGCAGGTTTCTCCCCAAGACTCGGTACAACATTCCGGATGGTCTTCGCATACGCACGCCGTACACGCCGCCGAATCCGCGGACGGACTGGTGTGCACCACACAGCCACTTTCGGTTCCCATGGTGCACCCACAATCCGCGGAACAGGTTCCCAACGCCAATTCATGACAGGAGGGGCCCCACCCCAAATTCAAACAACACCAAGGATTTTCGGCACACACGCAGTCGGCGCAGGCGGTGTTTTCGCATCCGGCGGTATCGTGGGAGCCACAACAGGAACCTTCCCAACACCCACAGACCCCACCACAGGCGTTTTGGGCGGCCGCCGCACAGGAGGAATCCCATACCACATCGCAGCATGGGGAGTTGAATTCGCATACACAATCCGCGCATGCTGTGTTACGGCAGTCGGCTCCCTCATTTCGTGGTTGGCAACATTCGACGGGTGGGGCCACACATCCGCAGTTCGTACCGCACACTTCGGTTGCCCACTCCCCGCAGACGCCGTCCCATTCCACGTCACAACAAAACGAATCTTGGGTGCATACACATACTTCACATTGGGGTGAACCAGCGCAGCCGGGAGTTTCACCACCTACGCAGCAGTTGGGAACGCACTTTTTGTCTGACTCTACAAGCTCCCCACAACTGTTGGCAGCGGCTTGTGCACAATGGGAATCCCACATGGTGGTACAACAGAACTCGTCGGTTTCACACACCATTGTTTCACAGTCTTCTATTGCGCACCCCGGCGCCCCATGGGCCTGACAACACGGGTTTGTCGGTTCGGCCGGACAGCAGTCGGGTGGGTCTTGGGCACATTCGGGGCAGGCGTTTCCGCACACTTCTGCGGCGAATTCAGCGCAATGGTCGTCCCAGGCCAATAAACAACAGGAGGGATCGATGGCACACACACAACCGGCGCATCCCGGATCGTTGCACCCGGGGGTCAGTTGCGCTTGGCAGCAGCCAACATCGGTACAACCACAGGCAATGCCGCAGGATTGGAGCGCCAAAGCCGCACAGGTGTCGGTCCACGGTCCCTGGCAGCAATCGGGTTGTTGTGCACACACACACGGACGGCAGTCGGAGTCGGCACATTCGGCATTCGTAGATCCCACGCAACAATCGGGGGTGCAAGGGCACACGGAAGCACATTCATCCCCCATGGCTCCCATGGTGCAAACCCCATCCCAACTGATCGCACAACACCATGGATCCAACGCACAAATACAGGATTGGCAGGCGGTGGTGGTGCATCCAGGCCCGGGATGGGGGGCGCAGCAGGTTAGTTCAGGCGCTCCACAGGCGACACAGACCTGTGTTGCCAAATCCGCGCAGGAGTCGCTCCACTTTCCCAAACAACACGCCGGGTTGAGGGCGCACACCGTGGTTTCGCAAGCACTATCCCCACATCCCCCTTGGTCGTGAGGGGTGCAGCAGGTCCCCAACCCACATGCGCATTCGGCTCCACACAAAAGTTTCCCTACGTTGACACAACCCGGTCCCCAACCATCGGTACAGCATTCCGGTGCGTGATCGCAAACACAGGTGCTGCACGTCGCGTTTTCGCATCCGGCGGACGGATGGGGTTCACAACACTGGTCGGTAGTTGTGCGGAAACAGGGGCAGGACGGGGTACACAACTCGGTTGCAAACAATGCGCACAATGCCCCCCATTGATTTGTGCAGCATTCAGGAAACAAACCGCATACACAGTCTTCGCATAGCGACTCCCCACAACCGGGTGTATTCCCTTCGACGCAGCAATTGGTTTGTGTCAATTGGCAGGTGTCGACGCATTGGTTGGAGTCTGAGTCCAAAGCCGGGTCAAGGGGGGCGGCCAGCGCATTTTTGATGACGAGGATCACGTCGACAATGGTGGTGCTCCCGCTGCAATCCACGTCGGCGGCGTCGATTCCCAATGCCGCGCAGGTGGGCGCGTCGCCGAGGCTCTGCAAAGTCCACACCGCAACAACAATGGTGCATTGGGTATCGACAATATTGGTGACCCCACTGGCGTCTACATCACCGGGTGGGTTCAGACAGGCGGCCGTTACGTTAGCCATCAAACCGACAAAATGAGAGACGAAGAACAGCACCACCAAAAAAGCAATCCATAATCGACGTGGGTTCATCATCACCGTTTCCGTGTATGTTGTGCTTTGAGTTTGTGAAAAAATAGCTGCGCGGACTTTGGGCGGTGGCTTTGGGTCGGCTTGGTTCCGAAAAACCCTGCGCCATATTCCCGATATGACTCGGGTTTTTCGAGTCCAATTCGGCGCAAAAATTCGCAGCCCCAAAACGTGCCCAACTTTTTTCACAAACTCTTTGTACGTTAAAGTCCCGTTGTCCAAAACAACGTCGGTACGGGTTGCAGAAAAACTCCGCTTACGGCGCCGCCGATCCCCATTTTTCCCCAGAAGTTGGTCCCATAACAGCGAATTTGTTTGTCTTTGTCCACCACACACCCATGGTTTTGGGAAATCCCCAACGCAGTGATCCCCTCTATGGCGGTTCCGTCGGGAAGAGTCAACGGCACGTTCATTTTGGTAGGCAGATCGGAATAGGGTAGTCCCAACGGTCCGGAAATGTTCCGGCACCAGATCGAATCGTCTACTCCAACAATACAGGACCCTTCGTACCCATATGCCAGAGCTTTCGCCAATGGCACTCCCGGCCATTTCCAAGCGGTATAGGGATCCTCTATCTTGGGATAAGCGGTCGACCCCCAAGTGTACACCACCCCGGTTTTGGTCAACGCAATAAACCCGGACGCTCCCCCTTCGATGGTGTCGATGTTGGTCAACCCGGGTACCGGAAATGCTTTGGAAAAATCGTAGTCGTTTAAGTTGACGAAGATTCCCAGACCGTGGTCGTTGATCCACGGTGTTCCGTAACACAACACGGTGCCGTCTTTTTTGACCCCGCAGACCACATACGGTTTGCATGCAACATCGACAATATCGGTCATTCCCGGTACCGGTTTGGGGTTGCCCAGCGGTTTGTGTTCATCGATGCTGAATTTTTTGATCGTGGGGTCCATACAATCCCATTCCCCCCACCGAACAACGGTTCCATTGGAACGTAACGCTACGCCGCACGATACGCAGGTGTCGATGTCGATGGCATCACTGAGGTTGGGTACAAAGTGGGGTTTGGAAAAAAATCCGTCTTTTGCCGGTTGGGTTGATGCCCCCCATTCTATAACCCGTCCGTCGGCGGTTCTTCCCAATGCCAGTTCCACGATTCCGTCCAACGCCAACTGTACCACATTGGCAGTGCCGGCGATCAGGTTGGGTGTGGGTACGGCCGACTGCGGCAGGCCGGGGGCGGCGATAAACGATTTTCCCGCGCACTGAACTTGCCCATACGGATTGCTGACACAGGTGCTGTAAATTCCTGCGGCAAACGCCGTGACCACCGGAATGGGGCGCAAACGAAACGTCAATGCCGACAACGGGTTGCCAAAGGTGTCCCGAAGTCGTGCCCCCGAAGGTCCGGACGAATCCACCCGCCGAATGAACAAAACCAACCGGGGGTCGGGATCGGCTTTGGCCTGGGGCGGCAAGAGGATGGGCTGAGCGGCGTTGGTGGTGAACAGCAGCCGAACGTTTTTCACCAGACCGTCCTTGGAATCGTTCCAGGTGGCGCCCTCCCCATTGGGGCCGGTGAGCCCTCCTTGGTTGTCGGTGCCTCCCATCGTGGGAACCGTTTGACCTGTGGTGGGGTCGATCCAATAGACGGTCGCCCATACCGGGGCGTTTTCCATCGAGTTTTCAAATTCCACCGAGGTGGGTTGGTTGTTGTTTCCGAACCGGACCAGTTGGGTGCCGGTTTCTTTTTCGATTTCCAAAGTAGCTCTACTGTCCAATCCGACCGGGGAAATCCAGACGGGGTTGGTGTAGGCCTGATATTTCCCGGGGCATCCCGACCCCATAACCAGATGCAGCAACATCGCCGCCGGTTCCCGAATCGCCCCGTCGGTGGTTCCCGTTCCATCGGGGGCCCACAACACCTGTTGGCGCCATGCCCCATCGCAGACAAGACCCATCGCGCCGGCTGAGCCGAAAACCTCGCCGGTTTTGGTTCCCCTGGCTCCCAACAGGTGAACTTCGGTCGGCGCGGGGCCGCCAAAAATGGAGTTGTTCATACACTGTGCACGAACCATACCTCGTTGGCTTTCCGACGCATTGGGGCCACTCACATACGGGAACAACACGGTGTGGACCCCATCGAAGACCCCACTTCCCCCCTGTAGTCCCAACGAATCTTCAAAGGAATTGTCGTGGTCATGCCACACAAATCCGGTATGGTCTGCGTTCAGGCTGCTGCGACCTTCGTTGTCTACTTCCAACTTTACCACGGGGCCGTCGGTCAACGTTGAGTGCCCCCGCTGAAATGGCACCAGGGTGCCGCCGAATACCACGGTACGTGGCCGACCATACGCGCTGGTGCTTACCGTGGTCATACCCAGCGCCGTCGTGGTGGCGGCGGCCACTTCGGCAGTTAAATCCAACGTGTACGCAAAATCCCCGTGGGCGTCGCTCCCGGCCACCATGTACGCCTTACGCGAAAGACGTTCCCGTGGAATGGGGTCTGTCTGAAATACGTACGTGAGCCCACGTTGAAGATGTTTAAGATAACGGCCAAAATCCTTAGATAGGTTGGCTTGATAGCCGCCCGTGCCGCCGCAGGTGTCGCTCCAGGATTTCCACGAAAACAATGCGCTGTCGGAAGTGGCCCCCACGTAGGGGTTGATGTCGCGTAACGATCCGGTGAGTAACCCCGAAGCAACCGTTTGGGTGGTGCGGCCGTTCCAGAATTGGTATCCGCGAAATACGAATTGAGAATCTGGTGCTGTGGTGGTGTAGTTCCGATTGTTGTATTTAGGCGGCAACGACAACGCCTCGGCCAACGCATCGGCGCCCCAATCAAAATGGGTGGCAAACGGGTGGGCCGCAAAGGTATACCCGCCAATACATTGTACTGCCGCTCCCGGACCGGGGCAAGCGCCGGGTGCTCCCACGCCTCCGGTACAGGCCATTCGTGTGAGCAGGTTGTTTGCGGAAGGGAGACATCCGTTGATTTGTAATGGTCCCCATGATCCTTCGATATGGGTGGACGCTTCGTAGAGCAAAGTGTGGCGCCCCAGACGTCCGCCGGCGGTAAACGCGGTGCCCATCAAGGTGACTTCTTCGCCGACGGTATTGCCGAGCAGTGTTCGGTAAATATCCATTTCCGGGCTGGTGGTGGCTCCTCCGGCTCCCCAGTTGGCGGGATCCGTAGGTCCGGCGGGGGCCAATGAGTCGTTAAAAAACGCGTTGTGGTCGGTGGTAATGAGCCGATCTTTTGCCGCGGCCACTGTGGGGGCGGTGATAAATCCCAACGAATAAGCCGACGCGATAGCCATTTGAATGGGTCCGCCGTAGGCTTTGGCCGGACCGGATGGATCGATGCCGGTATACCACTCGGCGATCGTGTGAAAGTGTGCGTCAAAGGTCTGGTCGTTGGGCGACAAGCTGGGCAATGGGGGATTGATCTCCACGCCCAACATTTTGCGGGTTTTTTCCCCGAACCAAAGTTGAATCAGTGCCGTGGAATACGAAAATTCGACTTCCAGAAACGCACCGACGGCAGCAGGATCCGGCAATCCGCCGGAGGATTTGTTGGGAATTTGGGTCAAAGGAATCCACAACAGGCGGTGGGAGCCGTCGGTGGGGGTGGGGGAAGAAACGATTTTCCGGGTGACTACCGCTGCCCCCGTTTCATCGGTTACGCTAAACGGCAACAACGCCGGGCCGGTGGCCGGGATCAGCGGAAAGGGGAGTCCCGCATGGTCTTCGTACAGAATGGGACCACCTCCTGAAATGGGGCCTTGGGGATTTCGGACGCGGACCGATCCAAATACCGTGGACTTGGGAACCGGCAGTATCCCCTCCAAACCGGTAAAGTGGGTGCGCGCGAAAAAAAACAGCACCGGAATGGTGTTTCGTACGGTTTGCCAGGGTGTGTCGGCGATCAGGTTGTCACCAGGAAGTTGAAAATACGCAGGCGAGGCGACGCCTGGAAGAATGTTGTGGATAAATTGAAGCCGAGCGTGGTTTTGGTGCAGTTCGGTTTGACCAGGGGCCGGCTTCAGCAATACGACTGCGGCGTTTTGGCCGGAGGGGAAATTTGCCCCGTCTAAATTGACCGTGATTTGTACCCGATCACCCGGAGCCAGTGGAGGAACCTCGACGAGCTGCCAATCGTGATGGGTCGCTGTGGAATAACATAACAACTCCGACTTGGGGGAAGGGTGATTGCCAACATTTTCCACCGTTGTGGTCAAAGTATAGGGTAAGTTTGTATCGGTTGGTGGAACCAGTGCGGCACGATAAATGCGCAACAACGCCTGGCGGGTTGGGGAGACCAACGCAGTGGCGGTCCTTCGTTGTGGGGGAGCGGTTGCGTGAGGGTGGGTCAACGTCGCCGACAACTCAAATTTGGTTGAATCGGTGGCCGTGGGGCGAACGTGGATAAGAAACTCCGCCACCTCGCCGATTTCCAAAGGACCAATCGGAACCGTTTGGGTATGGGTCTCGGAATGAACCGCACGATCCAACGACAAGGTGCCGCTTGAGGTAAACACTGAAAGAACATGGGGTTCACTACGTGCTCCCCCTTGGTTTTTCACGACCAGGCGCGTTGTCGCAGCCTCGCCTGGTGGCCACACGTCGTGCACAAATTGAAATGGAAGTAGTTGGAGGTCGGATTTACGGTTTATGGCTTGTTCCGCCGCGGCGCCCAGATTCAAAATACGGGCGCGGAACAGGCGGGAAAAGTCGGGGTGATAGACGTCGTTGCCGGAAACATGAATCAAAGCCCGCATTTCCGTGGGGCTGAGTTCGGGGGCAATGCTATACAAAAGGGCAGCGGCGCCGGCTGTCAGGGCCGACGCGGCGCTGGAGCCGTCGTGGGCTTCGGCGTGGTTGCCGGTGGTGATCCCCACGATCCGTTCACCCGGCGCCAACATCCAGGTGTTTGGCCCCAAATCGGTGTCCGACGTGGGGAAGTTCCGAATTCCGTTTGCGGCGACCGACAACACCCATTCATGGTGGGCGGCGGGAAACAACTCAATATTGGAGCCGCCCGACAATCCGGCTGGGGCGACGACGAGAATATTTGCGTGAAATGCTTCTTCTACTGCCTGAGCTACCTGGGGATGGTGCACAAATCCACCCACCCCGACCAAAATGACCGAAGCCCCTTGGTCGATGGCCCAGCGGATGCCCAAAGCGACGTCTTCTTGGGCGGCCATGCCATCGGCGGTCACCCGGGCGCAACATAACGAAACACCCGGGGCAACACCGATAATGCCCCGCCCATCGAGAGAGGCGGCGGCAACGGTTGCCAGATAGGTGCCGTGCCCCACGAGGTCTTCGGCGATGTCGTCGTCGTCGACAAAATCTTTTTGAGCAACGATGCGGTTGGCCAACTCGGAGACCGTGGAATCACACCCGGTGTCGACAATCGCAAGCCGAACCCTTGGGTCACCCATTGAATACTCCCAGGCTCGGTCCACCCCGATGTCCCGGAGTGCGTGTTGGTCGGAAAAAAAGGGGTCGGACGGAAGGTCACCTTTCCAGGTGGGGCGGTGGCCTTGGGGGATCTCCGGAGGCATGTGGGGGACCGCGGAGTCGAGGATGGAAAGCCAAATGGGGTCGTCAAGCGGTGTGGGGGGCGGAAATACGGCGGACGGAGGATGAATGAGGTCCACTGTGGGTGCAACAGGGAGGTTGTGCTGAGCGGCGGTACTCCCAGAGGTGGGGGCATTTTCTGTGGGGGTACAACAAACGGTGGTGAAACACACGACAACGGTACTGCATACGACAACGGTACTGCACTCAAGAATGGATAGATATGTACCCATTGGTTTACTCCCATCGGTTGTGGAGGGGTGGTGGTGGTTGTCCATCATTTCTTTTATAAACCACATTTTTGTGCAAATGCGGAACATTTTCCCACCATGGCGGCCCGTACACAGGGGGGAATGAGTAAGTCGGGTTCGGTCCCACAGGTTTCTATGGCACAACTGAATAGGTCGGCCAACGGTTGTACATCGACGGTTGTAATACCGGGGTCGACCAGGCACGAGGCAACGCAAGTTTGGTCGGTGTAGGACTGGCACCCCAGAATACAGGTTGCCGCGTCGTGACAGGTGCCTCCGGTTGAGTAGGTGGTACAACTCCCGGCATCGGGCAAGCAGGCAACAAAGCCGCCAAGCACTGTGCAGGCGGGACTGTCTGAGCCGGCCTCTTCGTTTTCGTCACACAATCCTATCAAGCAGCCGCGCCAGTTCAGAAAGTCGACGTATCCCGTCGGCGACAAAGACGAAAAACAGCCGTCGGCGCAGGATTCACTGACGCCGCAGCCGTTCATACAGGTGAAATAAAAGGTGTGGCAATTGTCTGTTCCGGTAAGATAGCATGCGGCGAATTCGGAAACGCAGTATTCAAACAAACACGTTCCACCCCCGTTGGGACAATGGGTATTGATGCAGGCCGTTAATTTACCAAGATTTCGTTGCATTGGTAAACTTAACGAATCGACACACCGGCCGCGACAAAGTTGGTTGATGGCACAATTGGTTTGGCAGCCACCGTATTCGGGGCTTTCGGGGCTGGGGCAATTTTTGCCCACGGTGCAGTCGCAGCCTTTTTCGACAAGACACGTAAAATAACTGCCGCAGGTTTCTTTGGTGCACACGTCGGATTGGGCACAGTCGGGGTCGAGGCAATCGACCAGGTCGTCTTTGTCGTTGTCAACCAGATCGCTGCAAATCGATTCGACACACGCGGGTTTGCCGAAGCAGGCGGGATCGGCGCAATCGGCGAGGCCGTTGTCGTTGTCGTCGAATCCATTAGCGCAGAGTTCGATAGTGGGCTCAGGGACGTCTTCCGTTGGGAGGGTATCCGAAGGTGCGGCGTCGGTGGGTGTTGTGTTGTCTGGGGGATCGGTGGTGTCCGGGGAATCGGCGGTGTCGGTGGGATCGGATAGGTCTGCGGCGTCGCCGTTGAAAACATCCCGCGGGGGTGTAAAAGACGGTGCCGAGCACGCGAATCCGACACAGAACAACAACAATGAAGCATAAGTTCGGTGAGTAGAAAACACAACGTTCTCCAATGCCCAACAAGGCCGGTCTGTTGGGGAGGTGGACATGTTGTGTTGACTGTAAATGGGTCTGTGGGTGGCGTCAACGTGTTCGGTGACCTGATGACGGGATGTGCCACGGTTAAAAAGTCATGTTGAAGACAACACTCCGAGACGTCCACACCGCTCCGCTAGGTGTGTGGTGTTTTTCAGGGGAATTTTTGGCCAGCCGGATTTGAGCCGAATCGTTCGGAAAAAACCTGAGAAATATCGGGAATATGCCGCAGGGTTTTTGGGGGCGAGGCGGGCAGGGGCGGCCAGGACAAAAATTTCATCTAAAAAAACCAGCCACCTAGGTGGTCTGATCGGCCGAAGCGGCGATCGTTACGATCAAGACGAGTGTTCACGAGGTTTTAGCGACGCAACCCAACAACTTATGGGCTTGACTGAATGAGCAGATTGTTGGTCGACAGCGACAACTCGTTGGCACTTTTGTCGGCGGCAACGAGTTTGGACGCAATGACCAGTGCGGGGTTGTCGGCGGAAATGTCGTCGGTCAACACGAAATGTACCATGACCACAACCGGATCTTCCATCACAATGCCGTTGTCCAAGTAAGCGTCGGATACGGGCGCCGTACTGTCGATAAAGTTGGCGAAGATCAATTCACCCGTTCCCGCCCAATTGGACAGCGTGGTGGGT
>JABWCM010000205.1 GCA_013360285.1 Myxococcales bacterium | reverse complement strand
ACCCGAAGGTACGCTGAGGATGGGCCGACCGAGGCAGGACCGACGTAGTAGGCCAATGGCTCGCGTAGCTTATTTTTTTCCCAAACACCCTCTAAGGCAGTCCTCAAAACCTTCGTCTCTGCGTCTGGCCCTAGTCGGCGGTGGTTTACACAACGGCTTGCTGTCCTTGATGTTTCTGTCCAGACACCCGCAGGCGCAGGTTACAATTTTTGAATCGTCGGTTAAAGTTGGCGGCAATCACACATGGTGTTTCTATCAAGCCGATTGTCCGATCGAATTGTTCGTGGTGTTACGGCCTTATTTGAGTGATTGCTGGAGTGGAACAGACGTTAAGTTTGCGACTCGCCAAAGAACACTTCATCAACCCTATTACCGCCTGACCAGTTCGGGGCTCGTGGCGGCCCTGTCTGATTTGCAGTTGCGGAGTCCGACATTTCATATCCTTACAGATTGTACAGTGACATGTGCTGATGAATTTTCGGTTACAACACGTGAAGGAACAGTCCACCGAGCTGACATCGTGGTTGACAGTCGTGGTCCGGACGCTATGGCGCAGCATTTTGGTCCGTGGCAGGTGTTTTTAGGGCAACACGTTAAGTTAAGCCATCCACACGGGATGGTTCGTCCGCTGGTAATAGATGCCCGAGTGGATCAAAATAGGGGGCTACGTTTTGTGTATGTGTTACCGCTTGCCGACGACCAACTTTTGATTGAGGATACCTATTTTGTCGAACACGCCGACTTGGCTGCCAGCACACTTCGGTCACGAATTGCCGAATATGCGAAACAACATCACTTCGATATTGAATCGGTGATCTCCGAGGAATCTGGACGTCTTCCGTTGACACTTGGTGGTACTGATCCCAGCTCCGCTATGGATCCGGTTCGCGGCGGTTATGCTGGAGGGTGGTTTCATCCCATCACTGGTTATTCATTTCCGCTTGCTGCTCGGTTTGCGTGTTTGCTTTCGGAGAGCGAAACACGAAATGATTTTGCCGAGGCGTTAACACGTCTGGCTGTTGGTGTCAAAAGCCAAAATAAGTTTCTTTTTGCGCTGAATCGAACGCTTTACGAAGGTTTTTTGCCCAAACATCGGATCGGAGTGTTGGAACATTTTTATCGGGTTCCGGAAGAACTCATTTCTCGATTTTATTCGGCATCTTTGACTCCGGTCGACAGGATACGAGTTTTTCTCGGCATGCCTCCAAAACATGTCCGCTGGTTGTCTTTGGCACACGCTACGTGGACTCGTTGACACGATTACGAGGTATTTGCTCTGACCGGCGCCACTAAGGGTCAAGTTGCTGCTCTGCGCGTCGGTTGGAGTCAGGACAGTTAAATTAATATTTACAATGACAAAATTATTGGACACGGACGACATTGTTCCCAGTGCCCGTAGGCAATCGTTTGAATTGTCCACAACCTTTGGCAAGTGGATCAGTTTAGCGGACTCAAGCAAACTATCGCCTGGTTTATGGGATAGGGCGTTGGCAGGTCCGGCACACGCGTTTTTAGTGCGCCAAGGTAAGGGCGTACGTAGAACCTTGGTTAACGCTGTTTATCAGATGTGTGCAGGCGAGGGTTCGCGTTGTTCGAAAGACGTATTGGCGATAGTAGAACTTATCCATGCTGCTTCGTTGGTTGTTGACGACATTGAGGATGAGTCATCACAACGGCGGGGAGGGCCTACTTTGCATTCCCAATACGGAATCCCAGTCGCCTTAAATACTGGGTGTGCTTTTTATTTTGCCGCGTTAGACATGCTGGGCCATTTGGATTGGCCATCGGAAACGCTTATTCAGGCGATAAGAGCCGTTCATAGGTGTCTTGTTGTTGGGCATCGGGGGCAGGCCTTGGATTTAACAGTGCGGGTATGGGACCTTCGCCCCACCGAAATTCCGTTGGTTGTGCAAGAAGTAACGGAAAAGAAGACAGCGGCGTTGATGGCTGTGTGCGCGCAACTGGGCGCGATGGACGCCCGTGCCGTCATTCCGCAGGTCCAAGCGGCGTCAAAACTTGGGTACTCACTCGGAATGCTGCTTCAAATGCTCGACGATCTTGGTTCGTTCTTACGTTCGGAGCGCCGCGACAAAGGGATCGAAGATCTCCACCATGGTCGTCCGGTGTGGCCATGGGCTTGGTTGTGTGAGGTCGTAGACGAGAAATTTCTTGTGGATTTATTACAAAGGGCGCGAAATTCATCGGTAACCGAAGATCTGCAGCAAATAATTTCAGAGATTGCCTCAGAAATAGCCTGTGTAGGTCGCCAGGCAATCACCCAACTGAAGGTGTCTGCTTTGGAAACCGCAGAAAAAGAACTCGGTCCATCGCCGGCGTTGGCGTCGCTGTGGAAACTTGTAGACAGCATGGAGAGTTCCTATGTCTGACGGCCGGTTGCAGGCGGCGGTGATCGGCAGCGGTTTTGGGGGGTTGGGAGTTGCGATCCGGTTGCAGCACCTTGGCTTCGATACCACCATTTTTGAAGCGAGGGACAAACCCGGAGGGCGGGCGTATGTTTACGAGGATTCCGGTCATATTTTTGATGCTGGACCTACCGTCATTACTGCTCCTCATTGTTTCGATGAATTATTTGAGCTATCGGGGAAAACCACAGCGGACTACGTTGAGTTGTTACCTGTTTCTCCTTTTTATCGCCTGTTGTGGTCCGATGGTGATCAGTTCGACTACGTGGGGGACAGCAAAGCCATGGAGGAGCAGATTTTTAACCGATATCCGCCCGATGTAGAGGGATATCGACGATTTGTGGACTATTCCCGACGTGTATTTGACGCAGGTTATACAGAACTGGTTGCTCACCCTTTTCTTAACTTTACAGACATGGTCAAAGTCGCGCCGTCGTTGATCCGCCTGCGGGCGGACAGGTCGGTATACAGCGCCGTTGCTCGGTTTGTGCGAAACGAGCACGTGCGCCAGGCCCTTAGTTTTCACTCGTTGTTGGTTGGTGGAAATCCCTTTGAAACCAGTGCAATTTATACGCTCATTCACTACCTAGAGCGTCAATGGGGGGTTTATTTCCCACGCGGCGGTACCGGTGCGTTGGTTAACGCTCTATGTCGATTATTTAACGAGATGGGAGGTAAACTTTGTCTCTCGGAACCCGTGCGGCATGTCGAGGAGTCGTCCGTCGCTGGAAAAAAAACACATCGTGTCCGAACGGACCGAACGCTCTCCCACTTTGATCTCGTCGTCTCCAACGCCGACGTTCACCATACGTACGCTAAACTCTACCGAGACCACCCACAGAGTGGTGCCGTGGTTCGTAAATTAGAGCGTATGGATTGGTCGATGTCGTTATTTGTGTTGTATTTTGGCACCGACATTACGTATGCAGATCGACTTGTTCATCATACGGTCCTGTTTGGACCAAGGTATAAAGGGTTGCTGGATGACATATTTCACGGAAACACCGTACCCGCGGACATGAGCTTATATTTACACGCACCCCACTTAACTGATGAATCGCTCGCGCCGCCGAATTGCGGGACTTTTTATGTGTTGTCCCCTGTACCTCATCTAGGGAACGCAAATATCAACTGGGGTCTCTTTGCTGAAGAATATGCCGACAGAATATTGTCTACACTCGAGCGCTGGATGCCCAATCTTCGGAGGCATGTGCGAGTTAGGCGATGGATGGCGCCGACCGATTTTCGGAACGAGTTCGGGGCCTTTTTCGGTTCGGCATTTTCGTGTGCGCCGACTCTCCTACAAAGTGCGTACTTTCGTCCTCACAACCGCGACCCACACATCGCTGGGTTATATTTGGTCGGAGCCGGTACCCACCCCGGCGCCGGTCTTCCAGGTGTGCTCAATTCTGCAAAAGCGACGGCTTCGGTCATTGCATCGGATTTTGGGAAACGTGTGGTATGACTGGAAGGTTTTCGTTTGGTTCCGAGCATTCTATGCGCACGCATTCGAAGAGTTTTTCGGCTGCCGCGCGATGGTTGCCCTCGGACGTTCGCCCAGACGTCGAACTGTTGTACGCGGTCTGCCGAAGCACCGACGACGCGGTTGACGTCGGCGTGGGGGACACCAACGACATCATTGCCCAAAAACGCGCACAATTGGACGCGATCTACTCAGGACTGCCGCTGTCTGATCCATTGTGGGCCTCCTTTGGCCAGTTATGTCAAAATCGAAAAATTCCGAGACTTTACCCAGATGAGTTGTTGAACGGGATGGGTATGGATGTGTGTTCCACACCCTATCCCGACATGGAATCGTTGTTTACATATGCATTTCGTGTAGCGGGTGTTGTTGGGCTCATGATGTGCCATATCACTGGGCTGAGTTGTGACTTGGCACTACGGGATGCGGCGACTTTGGGAATTGCAATGCAACTTACCAATATTTGTCGTGATGTAGCTGAAGATTGGGCACGTGGAAGGCTCTATATTCCGGAAACCGTCCTGCGAGCGTCCGGCATCTCTGGACTGCGGAATGATTTAGGTGGAAAATTCCCGGAATCCGCTGAAAAACAACTGCAGATGGCCGTGCGGAAACTCCTCGGTTTTGCTGATCTGCTGTACTCCCGTGCAATGCGTGGTATCGCTGCTTTAGATATTCAAACGGGGATCGCAGTACGGGTGGCAGCATTTCTTTATCGCGCCATCGGCCACAATCTTCGTGATCAGGGTGCGAATCCTCTGTTGGCTAGGGCGACTACAACCCCGATGCAAAAGGTCCACCTTGGTGTGTCAGCGATCACAGTGGAGGTGTTAGTTCGGGCTGGTGGGGGTTTTGGACATGTGGGTACGAAACGAAGAATTCCTGATTCCGTGTTAACTTTGAACGAGATGTTACAAACTTTACCTTCCGGCCTATAACGTTGTTTCGCCTGCGGGGCAACTGACACCGGTGCCGCGTAATCCGCAGTAACCATCTGGGTTTTTGCCGAGATATTGCTGGTGGTAATCTTCAGCAAAATAAAACGGCCCCGCCTTCGCAATTTCGGTAGTAATTTTGCCATATCCCTTTGCGGCGAGCGCCGCTTGAAATGAGGACCGTGTTGTTTCGGCGAGGGCTAGCTGAGCGTCCGTGGTGCAGTAGATCGCCGACCTATACTGTGTACCGATATCATTTCCCTGGCGCATTCCCTGGGTGGGGTCATGGACTTCCCAAAACACCTTGAGTAGGTCTGCGAAGTTTACTTTGCGTGGGTCAAATACCACTTGGACAACTTCTGCATGCCCGGTGAGACCAGAACATACCTCTTCATAAGTTGGATTGGGAGTGGAACCACCTGCATATCCTGCTGCGGTGACGAATACACCGTCTTGTTGCCACATCTTACGTTCTGCCCCCCAAAAACATCCCATACCAAAATACACGACTTCCATACCTTGCGGATAAGGACCCTGTAGTGGGTGCCCGTTCACAAAATGTGTTTCGGGAACCGACATTGCTTCGTTACGACCGGGCAATACCTGGGTCGGCGATGGCAGCTCGTTTTTTGAACTTTTTAGAAACATCGAACCTCCTGATTGAGCGAAAACGATTCCAATGAGAAGTATGGCAAATACCAACACAAGAATCGGTACGGTAAAGGGCCGCATTGCGGACGGGTCGGGTTGGTTCAGCATGAGGGGGCTCCTTTTTCGCGGGACCTGATCATTACGAGGCCGTTTGTTAAAATGATACCAAGCCACTACAAATTTCCTAAATCATGCACGCGTTGAAATTTTTTCAGCGAGGATTCCCAAATCATGCACACGGTGAAATTTTCTCAGCGAGGACAAACACGATTGGTCTCAATGATATAGTCGTTAAGCTCGGCAAATTTGGCCGCCCGGTCGGCCAATTCGACCCCCACATGAGGCCATTTTGCGGAAATATCGACGGATTGCAGGAAGTCTTGGGCGGAGAAAAGGCTGATCTTTCCCGATTCACGGTCAACGACCATCGAAAATTCCGGTGTTTCGGCGAATGTGATGTTGTTTTTCGTATGCACAAAGGTTTGTTCCTTACCCCCGGTGGACGTAAGATCAATGCCCTGCCACGGATTGGTAATGTCTAGGCCGATAAGGGAAGCGGCTGTGGGAACAAGATCCAATAAGGTTGCAACCTCATTGTGCCGCCCCAGAGGCAAATCTGGATGTGGGCCAACAATAATCAGAGGAGACCACGTTGATTCCCGATAACCATTTCGTTGGCCGGGGGCGCCGTCGTGTTCACCAAGGTTGTACCCATGGTCCCCGTAAACAAAAAAGAGTGTTCGATCAAACCAGGGTTCGGTTTCGATTTTGCGAAACAACAGTTCCACGGCTTCGTCGGTGTAATGTAATGTGTTCAGTATCTTATCTGAGAAGCTGTCCTGGCCGGCAATATCTGATTGGGCTCGCCTTGACTGAAATGGATAGTGGTTTGTTATCGATACAATGGTCGCCATAAATGGACCTCGACGTCCAAGCTCAACAAGTCGGTCCGCTGCCTGGGCGAACAGCACGTGATCTTGTTCGTCGGCCGCACGATCATACACGTGTCTGTCAAACCAGCGGTCAAGCCAAAGGCGTTGACTGTCCCAGTCGGGGTCGGACGATGTGAAGTACTCGGCTTGATAACCAATTTTTCGCAGTTCTGCCGGCAAACACGTCAGGCACGTGTGGGGAAAACTAACGATCAGGTTGTGCCGTGAATGTGGGGTTATTGAACAATGGGCGCTCATAAATCCCGACACGGTGGGAGGTCCAAACGTGGTGAACCGAGTCCAATACGCTCCTTTTTGTGCCAGTGAATCCAAAAATGGCGTTGGGTTGGGAAATTTCCGATCTGGTCTTAGATGGCCGGTATCCCAACCCCGCAGGGTTTCGAGTTGCAGAAACACGATGTTCCACCGCATGTCGACCGGTGTGGGGCGCGGGTTTTGCGGCGTGCGTAAGAACGGATAATCCGCCGAGAGAAATTGCCAATTTTTGGAATCTGTGTTTTTCGTTAGCCACTCTGATTGGTAATTTTGTACAAGTATGTTGTAATTTAGTGGCTGTTGGCCAGCCGTCCAATCAGCATTTAACTCGTCCCACAATGACATCATGTACGGCTGGACTTTTCGTTGACGGAACTTTCCGCCAGACGTCACCAACGATACAGAAACCCAAATAACCGGAATGAAAATCAACAGGCCGATTACGATGGGGGACAACCTCGGAATACGCCCAGTGCTAAGCTTGCGGAGCCAAAATAAAGCTGCCGTAACGAACGTGATGGGTAATACGATCAACAATGCTACAGGTAACCCCGGCCCGCCGGCGTCGCTGGTGAGCGCGTCGTTGAGCGTGTGCGTTTGGCCTGCGCCTTGGTAAGTTAATAGGAAGGATGGCGTAGGATGGACTCCGGCGAACCTCATGATTTCGTGATCCGCATGATCCGCCATCAAGTTCAGCGCCAACAATGTTATCAAAATGAAATAGACAAACGAATGACGTCGGCTGCGCTTGGACCACCTCAGCCCGTTCCATGCCAACCACGGGAGACCCATGGCCCACAGGCTCACCTGGCTATAAAATACCGCGTGAAAAAAATATCGCTCCCAGTACGTGACAAACGGTGCTCCGTATGGAGTGAGGCGCCAATACAGAAACGCCCGGCTGATCGTTCCTATTAGGAAGGCGATGATAAGCAAACCAAGGGTCATCACGACGTGATCACGTCCTAAGACATCAGTCGCGTTAGTGTGGTTGCGTGTTTTCGTCCAAACCGAGGCCGGGTTCATAATTCGGTAAAGCATGGGGGAGGAATGTCGGGGAACAGCTCACCTACTTCGGTTGGGTCAGCGTCTTCACCGAAGACCTGTCCCGCATAATACACCTGCACAGTAACAACATCAGCCGCCGTAACCACAATTTGTGCCGACCCCACGTCGAGCGTGGCTTTGTCAACCACTATTATATTGAGGCCGTCGGGCATAAAGCAGGTCGTCTGTGCAACATTATCGGTATCACATGCGGGTATGGACTTACCCGCGATTTGTGTTTGCGACCAGTCGGGATACGATGTGAGTCCGATTGTATTTATCGTGATTCCAGACCACGAGGTTGTGACAGTTGTCCCTGCAACATCCGGATACAGACCCACGCGTACGCACCCGGCCACATCGGCTAAATCTGTTACATCGGGGTTGGTGGCGCCATAAAATGAGTCGACAGGACTGCAAAGTAACATCAGAGCCGTTCCGGGACGAACAAATACAGGTATTTCAGTGAGTGGGGCTGCGACTTCTGCTGCGGTCGTATCAAGCGGCGTGTCGCCGAACAGCGGCCAAAATCCGGATGTCGGAAACAAAACCCAGCGGGTTGAAGCACCTTGAGTGACAACTGGTGCGACCAGCAGATTGTCACCAAGAAAAAATTGGCCACTCGCTTCCGACCACAAGAATGTTAACTCAGGATATACCAGATACGGATGCCGGATCATGGGTAAGCCGCTGTTTTGGGCTTCAACAAGCAATTGTTGGAATAGGGGAAAAAGCAAAGTGTGTATTCTGGCAAATCGCCGGTAATGTTGCAGAGTCTGCGGATCCCTGTCAAAACTCCAGTTTTCACATTCATCCGAACCATGATGTGTACGCATGACTGGATGAAACGCCCCCATCGCTGCCCAGCGGAAAAACAATTCCTTGTCGGTGTTTGGATTGATCACGGATGTGTATCCAGCGATGTCCGATCCAAAAATGGCTACGCCGGCCATTCCGACATGTGTCGCTATTGGTGTGACACTTGGAATCCCGTCGTCAGGCTTCCAGTCAGTGTTTTGGTCACCGCCCCACATTACTGGCGCCAATCCGGCTGTTCCGCCATGGATGCTCGCCCAACCGGAACGCACAAAAAATGTCCAATCACCACCTTGGTGATGCACCTCCTCCATGACTTCCCGGTTGATTTGTTGCCATTGCAGGGGGTAGCGATTGTGAGCCACCCAGCCGGTGTCTCCATTGTACATCACCGCATCGTGCTGCAGCCATTCGGCGAAGTCGGCCATCCATCCATCAATGTTAAGTTGTTGAGCCGCAATAGTAAGATAAGACTTAAGCCACTGTTGTGCTGCGGGATTTGTCAAATCGACCATGCTCGCGTCGCGAAACGCAGGGTCCAAAAACTCATAAATCGATGAATCCGCTTTATGAATCAAGCCGCCATTTTTTTCCCCTTCAAGAAACATGGGGACGTTTTTGGGCACAAACGGATTAAAATAAGCCAGGAAAGCAAATCCCGCAGCGTGAAGTGCTTCGATATCCTTCGGCAAATCGGGATATGTTGTCGGATCCCACGCCCAGGCATATGAAAGTCGGTACCCGGTGGAGGTTTGTTCGCCACCAATCCAGTCTTCGGACCAGATTGCCGACGACGGAACGTCGTGCTCACGAAGTGTCTGGGCCACCTGCCACAGCTTCGTAGGCCCACCCACCGAGTCGTTCCACGGACCGAATACCCACGGCGCCACAGAGGAGACCCTGCCGACGTAGTCACTGACCCGAGTGAGCCGTTCCTTTGGGGTTGTTCCGGAAACAAGGACGAATCCCGGTAACGCGAATGCGGATCGTAAGGCTCCGCGGCCTTCTTCGTTTGCGCACAAATCAATTTCTGAATAGGCATCGTGGGTTACGATAAATGTTGCCCCTCGGGAAGAAAACCAGACACCCATGGGTGCGTATGCGGCTTCAGGTATGTTGTTGAGAGGAAAAAATCCACCGCCCTCCGGTTTTCCGATTCCCTGCTCTTGTGTCCACAGCGGATAGGTGTGTCCGCGAAGGTTCATGCCGGTACTCTGGGTTCCCAATCCAAAAAACCCTTCTCCATCCGTGCAATCAAAACTGATTTCTCCGCCCTGTACCTGTCTGTCGCTGGTTTCCAGCCAAATCTTCAAATCCGAACGATTGTGCGGTGCGATTTGGAGTTGGACGAGTTCTCCACCGACCGTTGTCCATTCGATGGTGACCGATTGGCCGGTTAACACCCGAGGTGGACCTGCGACTCCCGTCCACTGCATCCCGGTTTGTGTCGGATCCGTTCCGCTTTCCAAGAATATCCGGAACGCACCAAAAGATGTTTCGGCATAGGGCACTCCCGTCGCCACGCGCACCGGAGACGGATGGTCTGTGCAGGTGCCCTTCAGGCTCCACACCGGCTTGCCTCCATGTGGAGGGATTATCTGCACACTTCCGGTTTGTGTTGACCACCTGACTATCCATTCACCAACCGCAGTTGTTCGAAAAACCTCCGGGGTGGGTTCGCACGGTTTGGGCTGCCATTGAGCCTGTGTGTCGGAGTCCGGCGATGTGTCTTGTTCGATGTCGACGGTTGATTTGATGTCGTCGTTGGCGTCTTTGATATCCACCCTGTCCTCGGTGGTTTCATAGCCCGTATCTTGCGTATGACTTGTGTTTTCTGTGACATCGCCGGTCACGTCGATTATAAGAAATTCCGTCGAGTCTCCGGCATCCTTGTTGGTAGAATTATTACATCCGAGTTTGATAAACCATATTAATATTAATATGTTGGCGATCGGAATGCCGTGCGTGATTCGGTCATTTAAGATGGGTAAACTCATGGTTAAGATCGCTTAATTGGTTATTTACTCCAGTGCTCTTTCCAGAACTGAAGCCGTAGACGGACCACTTCGGTTCCTACCGCCGTTACTTTCTGTAACCCAAGTACTTTGGAATGTCCGGAACGTCTCGGATGAACTTCAACAGGAACATGTCGGACATCCAACCGTTGTCGTTCCGCTCGGATGGGTAGTTCCAGATTGACAAAAAAGGTGTCGCTAGTGAGGCGAATTTGTTTGAGTAGCGAGCGCCTAAAGAGGTAAACGCCGTCCATCGGTTGGCGCACACCCAATAAAACAAGCATCCAAGCCCGTAGTCCACGGCTTAAAATGAATCTACCTAATCCGTCGACAGCCTTCCGTTGTGTGTAATGGCCTACGACAAAGTCCGCGCCGTCCAACACTCCCGGTACTAACTTATCAATTTCTGAGACCGTTACTTGGCCATCCGCCGGTAAGATGGTCACGTAGTCCATTCTGGCCGCCGAAAATCCCGTTTTTACTGCGTGGCCAATACCTCTGTTGGTTCCGTGACTTAGCGGCAATATGCGTGCATTCGCCGCCGCCAGCGTGTCGATTTTAGCCGCCGTGTCGTCTGTACTACCGTCGTCTACGAGAACCAACTGGTAGTCTCCGAGCCAGTCGGATAGTCTTTGTTCGAGGTGACGTATGGTTTCAGTCACGATCGGCACGATATTGTCGCCTTCGTTGTAAGCAAACATGATTACAGACAATGTTATTCGCATCTCTACTCTCCCTGTGAAACTGCGAAGGCGCATTCGTTCCTACTTCCAAACGACGCATGGCAAAAATGCGAGCAATTCATCAAAAGACAAGAAAGAAGACAGATAAGTACCAATATAGATAGTGTAACCTTACGCTTTTGAAGAACTTACGGTTTCAAGAGCTGATCCGCAAGAATTTCTGCGTATAGTGAACGATTTTTGTCCCTAATGTCGCGTTGCCACAAGTTTGTGAGAAATGCAGACTGGAAGAAAGCGACGGAAAACGAAAATGCTATCAAAAGCCGCTTTCTGCGGTATCGTCCGCAAATCCGCCTGCGGACTATGCATCGATACTTCTCGGTCGGTCCACAGTCGTTCCAGCTAGAAATCGTTCTTTTGATGTCGATTCTCCACCTTCTGCGGCACCCTTCTTGCTTTTCTATCGCCATTGGCATTTTGGAACGATTTTGTGTTCCGTTTTCGCTACAAAAAATTCACCGGTCCCGTATTTTCAACACTTTGGCCGGAACTCCAGCAATGACGGCATAATCCGGAAATGTGCCTTTGGTGACTGCTCCTGCACCGACAATACAACCCCGTCCCAGCACGGTTCCCGGCAACAGAACGGCGCTCGTGCCGATGTCGGAACCCTCTCCAATCACGATGGGCGCAAATTTTAGTTCTCCTTCCATTATTGGGAGGTGAATGCCTGGGTCCTGGTGCGTGCTGGTCAACATTTTTACTCCCGGACCTATGCCGACGTCTGTGCCAACAAAAATAGAACCGGCAGAGTGTAAAAAACACTGTTGGCCAATCCACGTACCGCTTCCAATGTGCATTTCGCCGCGGAAATAACCTTTCAGTATCGCCTGATGGCCAACGTAGACATCATCACCGATTCGAATCGTTTCTGGGTGGAATACCAATACTCCGGCTTCAAAAATGACCCCTGTACCCAATTTCAAAAATGACTGGGAAGTGAACGAACCGTCGCCGTGACTGGTGGGCGGTTTACGTGACCGTTGTAGGTGATCCATGATAACCCGTGTCCCTAATCCTTTGAATTTATTGAATCGTCGTTTTCGCCGTTTGGCTTTTTTGACCGGTCCTTGACAGCGGCCGCTTTCGCTTTATCAATGCTCCCGTCTACCGCTCGGTTAAACGCATTTGCCGCAGTGGATTTAGCACGAACTTCGGCGTTGTAGACCTGGCCACGTATTTTGGATTTGGTTTCGTTGATTTTGGACCGAAACAGGCTCTTTATGAAATCTTCAATCATTTGTGCGATGTTCATGGGGGAACTCCTCATTCTGGTTGGCGTGATCAAACCCCACGGTCGAAGCGTGCATGGAATAGGTGTGGTTAGTCAACCCGGATGTTTAAGAGGGTGTTTGGGAAAAAAATAACGGCGAGCGAGACAGTGGCCGTAGCGAGGCGGGCCTGCCGACCGAGGCCCACCGGAGGCGTACCCAATGGTAC
>JABWCM010000204.1 GCA_013360285.1 Myxococcales bacterium | reverse complement strand
ACGTACTCCGCCAACATTGCCTGCGCCGCGGCGCGGTCGACCGTCAGCGGCACGCGTTTTTCGCGGTCGTCGACGTCGCGGAACCGTCCCCACCATTTCTTGCTCTTGCCTTTGACCCGCTCGCCCGTCGCCGGATCGCGGACGAACACGGGTTTTTTGTAGATGCTCGCCATGTGAATCTCTCTTTCGCTAGTGGTCGCGTCCGGAACCGCCCGGACTCGTGCGACACACTGAGCGGTGCCGGGCCGAAGATGGCAAGCTGCGATTACGCCTGCGCCGCATCCCATTCGCGTTGCCGCGGGCAACCGGCGGCGATCCAGGCATTCAACTCATCGCGCCGCCAGCGGAGCGTGCGCCCGATGCGGACGGGGCGCGGCACGCGTCCGTAGGAATTCCAGGTCCGCCAGGTGCGCAGCGACACGGCGCACATCTCCGCCGCTTGCTCGGCCGTGACGAGTGGCGCGTCGTGATCGGTCATGGAAAGTGAATCCGGGCAGCGAAGAGAGGGGCCCCCCTACTTTTCTATTACCGATTTGGCGCGCAACTCGGCCGCGTATCGCGCCCAAAATCGGCGAAAAACTCTTCGTCGCAACCGGCGACCGAAAAATTTTTGGCGTACTGTCCAGGTGAACACTATCTAACTTCTTGCGTCGCTTACGCTTGCGCAATTTCTTGAGCGCGGCCGTTTTCTACTTGCAATTTCGCATCGCGTTGGTAGCATTGCTAGCGGCTGGCGAATGAAGGTTCGATGACCTTCGCCAGTCGATTCCGGTGCCGGGATAACGGGCTCCGGGGAGTAGCGCGGCCAACCCCGATCGAAGGCCGCTCTACCAGCAAAGGGACTTTTCTAGCCGCGACTGCGAGATCGGTTATCTCTCGTCCGCCTTGATCGGCGGGCCGCAGTCGTCCCCCACGTGTTTGCTTTCCACGCATCTGTCGCTGCGCGCTGTACGTGGTTGTCGGACCTACGGTCCGCGCTGCGCGCATCGCCGACGCCTTTCCACAGGAGCTTTCCATGATTGCGTTCGCCCATGCCCAACAACCGTCCGTCATCGATCGTCGCCGCCGGGACGCCGACCGCGTTCGTGAAGTCCGCGGCCGCATGTCCGCCGCATACTGCGCTATCTTCGGCCGGTTTATGCGGCAGGCGGTGGACGGACACGAAGTCCAGTTCATCGTTCACACCACGGAACGAGGCCGCGATGTCTGGCATCGCTGGACGATGGTCCCCTGCCGCCAGGACGAAGATGCCGTCTATGTCGCCGTGACGCTGGAGGAATCGTTTTCGGTCTTTGAGCCGGACGCTGCCCAGGTGGCATCGCTTTCCACCGACTGAGCCGTTCAACCTGTCGGGCGCCGCACGCGGACGGAAAGTGCGGTGCGGCCGGGACGCGGGCGGCAAGAGGCGGCCCGCTCTCGGCGCCTTTCGACACCATGTACCGCGAGGTTTATTCGTCATGCACCGTCACTACACGACCTTCGGCCAGCGAATTCGCACGCTGCGGATCGCCAAGGGGTATACGCTCCGCGAATTCGCCCGCTTGCTCGATGTCAGTCCGACCTACATCTCCCAAATCGAACAGGACAGGTCCAACCCGCCGGCTGAGGAACGGATCGTCCGCATGTCTGAGTTGTTCGGCCTCGACGCCGACGAACTGCTAGCCCACGCCGGCCGTGTCGCCGACGATCTGCCGGCCATCATCCGCCGCGAACCGCGGGCCTTGGCCACCTTCCTGCGGACCGCCAACGGGTTGTCCGCCGATGCCATTACTCGCCTGACCCAACAAGCCCAAGACCTTCAACACGAGCGAGACTCCAATGACCACGACGATCCAGGATGTCCCCTACCTGGACAAGAAACGGATTGAGTTCAATGCCCAGGTTTTGCTGGACGAATTTCAGCAGCGGCACCGCGTCCTGGATGGGCCCCCGGTACCGGTCGAAACGGTCCTCGAACTGCACCTCGGCCTGCACCTGGCGATCACCGACCTGCGGGCCGAGTTCGGCAGCGACGACGTGATCGGGGCGATCAATGTAAACACCAAGGAAGTGTTCGTCGACGAGCATCTCGATCCGACGACGCACGGCGACCTCGAGGGCCGGTACCATTTCACGTTGGCCCACGAAATCGGCCACTGGCAGTTGCACCGCCGATACGTCGGCCACTTGGCCGATGCGGCCGCACGGGGCAAGCGCCGCCGCCCCAAAGCGGCTTATCTCTGCCGGTCGGGCGACGCCAAGCTGCGGATCGAATGGCAGGCCGACTATTTCGCCGCCTGCCTCCTGATGCCGCGGCCGCTTGTGTACCGCGCCTGGAAGAGGAAGTTCGGCGCCAATCCGCTCACGGAGTGGCATTTGGCGGAAAAACGCGAGGAATTGCTGCAGAGCGAAATCGCGCGACGGGCGATGACGCCGACCGACGCCGCGGAGGAAGCGATCCTCGTGTGGGAAGGCGCGATCCTGCCGCTGGCCGAACAGTTTCGCGTGTCGCCCATTGCGATGCGAATCCGTCTAGAGGAGCTGAAGCTGCTGGTGCGGTGACCCCGCGCCGGCTTTTTTTTATCGTTTGCGTACAGCGCGTACTTCACATTACAGGCCGTTCAATGGAGGGCACCATGAAACGCGAACCGCCCGCGACCGCGAGCCGGCCGCGTCCCTTGCGGAAAGGCGACTTGACCGAGGCTCAGCAGCAGCTTGTCGAGCAGTTCCAGCGGATCGACTTCGGCGGCATCCGCAACTTACATGTTGTCGATGGTCAGCCGGTGTTTGCCGCCGACACGCGGATCGTCCGCCATCGCGTCCTCGGCGGCCGCCCGACCGCGCGCCCCGAGCGGAGTACAAGAGACTTCGTGCTCAAGGCGCCGGTCGTCGACTTTCTCGAATATCTCGCGCGCATGAAGCAGGGCAAGATCATGCACCTCGACATTCGTCACGGACTCCCCTTGCAGTTTGAAACGGAGGAAGCCGTCGGCTGAACCGCCGCCTTCGCGCGGCGATTTCCAAAAAATCTCGCAGTTGCGCGGCCGTTCTTCGCGCAAAGCGCGTAGTAATAAAATAGAGACGCAACGGTCTCGAAAAGACAACCTGATCCAGTAGTACGGCTCCAGACAGAAGGCCAACCACAAAAGTGGACGCCCCTGTGGGTGCCGCCGGAAACGGCGATCCCCCGCGTGCGCTTTGTGGTTCTTTTCGTGCGCGCTCCGCGGGGAATCGCCTCCTCACCCACGGAGTACGAACCGATGACTGCGATCGATCTGGGACGCGAACTGACGACTGGTCCACTGGCCGACCACGTCCGCCGTAAGGCGACGCAACTGGCCTACCGCCGCGAGTTCGGCGACATGGGCCGCGAAGATATCGAACAGGAAATCCGCCTCTACATCCTCGCCAAAGCCGACAAGTACGACCCGGCAAGCGGCCGCTGGGAGGCATTCGCGCGGGGGCTTGTGAAACGCTTCGTGGCGACGCTCGTCCGCCGCCAGAGTGCGGCGAAGGGCGGCCGTCTGATTCCGCACGCTTCGCTCAACGCCGACGTGCAAACCGACGAAGGTCCGATCGAAGCGGCGCGGCTGGTGGGGCAATGGCATCGAGACGCGGTGCGGGGCCTGGAACGTCTCAGCCTGGAAGAACAACGCCTACTCGCCGCGGACGTCGACGACGTCATCGCGTCGTTGACTCCGGAAGATCGCGACCTGTGCGAACGACTCAAGACGCAATCGCTCACCGACGCGGCACGCGACCTCGGCATTTCGCGGACTACGCTGCGCCGCCGGTTAACCGATCTTCGCGAGCGGTTCGCCGCCGCCGGACTGGAACTCGAACCGGCGCGTCACCAGCCCGGTGGTTTGCCGCGTGACGCATCTGACGAGGAACAAGGAGATCCACCCATGCCTGCATGTTCGACGCCGACGGGAAATGACGCGGCACCCGCCGCGGAGGACTTTCTGATTCACGAACCGGCCGCGGCGTACCACGCCAAAGCCGGTCACTACCTGTCGAGCCACCTGCTGGCCGACTTTCGCAAGTGCCCGTTGCTCTATCACCGCAGAGTCTCGGGTCTCGTGGCCGAGAATCGAGAGCCCCCGGCGTATCTGATCGGCCGCGCAGCGCACGCCCTGATTCTCGAAGGCCAGCAGGCGTTCGACGGCCAGTTCGTCGTTGGCGGACCGATCAACCCGAAAACGGGTTTCCCGTTCGGCCCGAACACCAAGGCCTTCGGGGATTGGCAACGGGCCCACGGCAAAACGATCCTCACCGACGAGCAACATCTTACCGTCGTGCGAATGGCGGATGCGGTGCGTGAACACCCACGGGCTGCGCAGCTCTTGAACGAGGGCGAACCGGAGGGCGTCGTTCGCGCCAAGTACTGCCACCATCCGTGCCAGATTCGCATGGATTGGTTCGACGCCCACCAGGGGATCGTCGATCTGAAGACCTGCGACGATCTGACCTGGTTCGAGGCCGACGCGCGGCGCTACGGCTACGCCCATCAATTGGCTTTCTATCGCGCCGTGCTGGCGCAAGTGATCGGCCTATGGATGCCGGTCCACCTCATCGCGGTCGAAAAAAGCGAGCCGTATCGCTGCGGCGTATGGCGCGTGGAGCCGCAAACGCTGGCGATCGCCCAGCAGGAGAACGAAGCGGCGATCGGCCGGCTCCAGCGGTGCCAGGAAACGGGCCACTGGCCGACCGGCTACGAGGAACCGCGTCTCTTCGACGCGGCGTGAGTTCGGCGACGGGCGGTTGGTGAGGCGGGTCACACCCACGGCTAACGCGACCGAATCGGCCGCCTTCCGCCCGTTGCCCTCTTTTCTTCACGTTGACCAATCACCTTACAAGGGAGATCGATATGGGACTGCTTGAAACGATCCGGGCGGGACGCAAACGTCGGCCGCGGCGGGCGCTCGTGTACGGCGTGCAAGGTGTCGGAAAAAGCTCGTTCGCCGCCAGTAGCGCCAGGCCGGTCTTCATTCAAACCGAAGACGGCCTCGACACCATTGCCTGCGACCCGTTGCCGCTGGCCAAGTCAACCAAGGACGTACTCGACGCCATCGCGGCCCTCTACGGCGAAGAGCACGACTACCGCACGGTCGTCGTCGACACACTTGACTGGCTCGAACGGATGATCTGGGACGACGTATGCGCGGAGTTCGGCGTCAAGTATCTCGAAAAGGCCGACGGCGGCTACGGCAAGGGCTACACGTACGCGCTACCCCGCTGGCGAATGTTCCTCGACGGTCTCGATGCGCTGCGCGAGCACCGCGGCATGGCGGTGATCCTCCTCGCCCACGCGCGCGCCGAGAAATTCCAGACCCCTGAGAACACGGCGCACGACCGCTTTGCGCCGCGACTGCACAAGCTGGCCTCGGCGCTCGTTCAGGAGTGGGCCGACGAGGTGTTCTTCGCCACGTATTCGTCGATTAGCGACCCGGCTCGCGTCAAAACCGATGCGGTGCCGGAGCGCGTGATGCGGACCAGCGAAGGCCCGACGCACGTCGCCAAGAACCGCCTCGGCATGCCGGCCGAATTGCCGCTGGAGTGGGCGGCTTACGACTACTACGTGCAGCAAGCGTATCCAGCCACTTCATCCTCGAGCAAGGGAGCAGAACCCAATGGCTAGCCTGAACTTCAACGCCAACGACGTCGAACCGGCCAGTGACTTCGAGCCGATCCCGGCCGGCAAGTACCTGGCCATGATCACCGACTCGGAAATGAAGCCGACCAAGAACGGCACCGGGCATTACTTGCAGCTGACGTTCCAGATCCTCGACGGTCCCTACAAGAACCGCTTCGTGTGGGCGCGATTGAACCTGGACAACGCGAACGCCACGGCGGTGAAGATCGCGCACGGCGAACTGTCGGCGCTGTGCCGGGCGGTCGGCGTGATGGCCCCGAAGGATTCGGTCGAGCTGCACAACTTGCCGCTCGTGATCACGGTCAAGTGCAAGACGCGCAAGGACAGCGGAGAAGTAGGGAATGAGGTGAAGGGTTTTGCCAAGAAGGAGACCGCCAATGGGGTGCCTGCTCAGGCCGCTGCCAACACGCCGCCCTGGCGACGTTGATCGTGTTGCCACGCAAGTCGCACCGGACGGTCCGGTGCGACATGGCCGCTGCTCGCACTGCGGCCACGAGTTCAACAGTGATGTTTACCGCTATCGCGGTGCGATTCTGTGTGGCGACTGCCGGTATTACGTCCGCCACGGGCGGTGGCCGAACTACGACCGCTTGCCGCGGGCTTCGTGGTTGTCGACGGAAGAGGCTATCGCCCTCGACCTGCCAGGCCGGGACTTACGAAAAGGAGCCTGACTGTGGGCAAGCGTTCTCGTGATAAAGGCGCGCGGGGCGAGCGCGAGGCGGCGGCGGAAATCCGCCGGAAACAAGAAATGTTGTCCTCCTATGCTCGAAAGCGGCGTATCACCTTGAAATGGCACGAGTCCAAAGTCAGTTTTCTCGAGGGTATTGTGGCCCGCGGTGACTGGCGGATCGGGGAGGTTGTTTTTGAAGCATGGAAACGGGGAGCCCGCTTCGATGGCTGGGACGAGGTGCTGCAATTCGATGTGTGGGCATCGGTCCTGGAGGAATTGTGTATCGACCCCCAGCAATATCTGGGAACACTCCCGGTAGATGCCACGTTGCCATGGGATCATATCGACGTTGGGCTTGAGCCGGGATTTCTGAAACGCGAATACCGTCGAGCGCTACGAAATCAACTATCTCCCCCCTGCGGCAAACCACTTCATGAAAAAGTGCACCATACCAACCTGCCGGAAGCACTCGCCGAAACACGGCGCCTTATTTGTTATCACTGCGGGGTTGCGTGCGACTTGGATCAAATGAAAACCCGGCGAATCGATTATCTGCAATCCATGCAGGCAACCCTACCGCCCCCACCAAACCCACCGATTGAAACGTTACGCCCCGAAAAATTTACACCGATGCGCCCACCCAAACGTGCAGATCAAGGGGAGTCGTGGGACTATCGCATCGTGTATACCAAACTTGGCGGAGTGCGGCTGACCAGCCACCTCGACATGGTGCGGATGCTGCCCCGCGTATTAAGGCGTGCTAACTTACCAGTGCGGATGACCCAGGGCTTCAACCAAAAAACGGTGCTCAGTTTTGGCCCGGCATTACCCCTTGGAACGTGGAGCGCCGAAGAAGTGTTTGACGTGTCGCTGCTCGTGTCGCTTCCACCCGATCAACTCCTGGCTCGGCTTAACGCGGTAGCACCCACGGGAATGCAGTTTCGGGACGCACGGCAACTCAGCGCCGCCGAAAAGGGTGTTACCCAATTTGTGCGACAAGCGGAATATCTCGTCGCCGCTCCCGCCGGCACGTCCAAAGAGGACCTTATCTTACTTGTTGACCAGTTTATGAAATCGACTGAGCAGACCGTGGAACGCACCAGCAAAAAAAGCGGACGAACTACTACCGTCGACATCCGCCCCGTGGTTGTCGGCATGTCTGTTGAAGACCCGACTCACCTTGCAGAATTGACCCCTGAAGCCGGTCCCTTGGCGGCCCCTACACTAAAGATACGTCTGCGTTTGGACATGGAACCAGTCATTCGCCCCGAGGAGGTGCTGCGATTTCTGCTCAAGCTTGAGGAAGTAGCCGAGCCACGGATTGCCCGTATCGGATTGTATGGCGTCGTATCGGACAAGCTGCTGACTATTCTTCAACCACCCCCTGTTCCCAACGACTTACCGGCAGCGGCCACCCACGCCTCCGCTGCGTAACCAAACACTGAACCCGTTGCCGGGTTCGCCCAGACTTCTCACCAGGATTCGCAACGAAACCGCCAAAACGCCGGCAAATATTAGTAGCCGGATTTCGCCCCGCCTTTGGCGCCGGTAACAATGGCTACGGACGCACTGGCGCCGATACGGGTGGCCCCGGCTTCGATCATTCTCTGGGCGTCTTCCGAAGTCCGCACCCCACCGCTGGCTTTGACTTCCAGTTTGTCGCCGACAACCGTTTTCATCAACAGAATGTCTTCGACCGTCGCCCCCCCCGGACCAAAACCGGTCGATGTTTTTACAAACGCCGCTTTCGCGAGTTTGGACAGGGTACTGGCAACGATCTTTTCCCGGTCGGTAAGCTGTCCGGTTTCGAGGATCACCTTGACCTTGTACGGCGACGATGATTCAACAACCTTGCGGATGTCTTCGTAAACCGCATCGTAATCTCCCGATTTCAACGCACCGATATTGATCACCATGTCGATCTCTCGAGCCCCCGCACGAATTGCGTCCCGGGCCTCAAACGCTTTTGCTGCCGCCGTTGTTGCACCAAGCGGGAAGCCGACAACCGCACAAACCTTGACCGACGAACCTCTTAACTGCTCGGAACAGAAACGTACATTACCTGGATTGACACACACCGTAGCAAAACCAAACTGTTTTGCTTCCGAACACAATCGTGTCAGTTGTTCCTTGGTCGCGTCGGCTTTCAGCAGCGTGTGATCGATATATTTGGCGATATCGGACGGCACATGGCCGACGTCGAGCGCCGCACCAACACGAGCCGCACCGCTGTTCATAATGGTCCGGGTGTCGTCGGCACGTCGAGCACTGCTCCAACCACAGCCGATACACTGCTCTTTACCGGCCTTACACGGCTGTTTTGGGCTGACATGAGCCCGGGCTTGTTCCTGTAACTGCTCGCGAATCCTGCCGGCGATGGCGTCTACAACCCTGCCTACATCCTGGTTCATTAAATACCCTTCACCTGAGTTTGAGAGACTTCTACTTTCACCATTATCGTTCAAAAAAAGCCATCAACCGTTTTGCGACCACGTCCGCGTTATCCCGGTCCACGATCGGAGACCCGCTCTGACCCAAAGACAACACGTCGATACGTCCCGTCTCCAGCAATGGCGTTAATTTGTCTACCGACAGCACCGCCTTGCCGATTGTTTCCGGATTCGAGACAACCAAGACCGGCGCCGTCAACTGCGCCAATGAACCCAGTGTGTCGACATGTGCCCACGCTTCGGCAACCTTTGCCGCGGTGCCCGCGGTCGGAGACACAGCCGTCACCAACCATCGATACGCCGCATCGGACGGGACCATACCACGCGCCAACATCCGCCACTGAATCTCGCGCCGGGCATCCGACGAATAATCGTGAGCCATTGACAAAAACCCTTCCAGATCTCCTTTCCACGGCTCGGGCAATGTTTCCGCCGCCCGACGTACCTCGGCTGCGTCCATGGTCAATCCGCCCAACGATTCGTTGAGCAACGCTACCGCACCCACCACATCGGGGTAATTTTGCGCAAAGTGTACCGCAACTTGGACGCCAAATGAATGCCCCACCAGATCGACCCGGTCCGCGGCAATCGTTGTGCGAAGCGCGTTGATATCCGCCACATCCCGATCCGGCGAACACGCCGTCACATCCCCCAGATCTGCCCAAGCAACACTTCCCGGCAAATCCACCACCACCACGCGGAACCTGTCCGTTAACGGAGCGACCAGATACCTTAAATAACTTGACCCGCCATCCGGAGCCCCCCCCAAGACAACTACGACTGGCCCCGACCCCACCTCAACCCAGCGTATGACCCGCCCAGAGCCGGTGTCCAGCGACTGACCCGTAGCGGCGGCAAATGGATCGGAAAACCACGGGGTCGCGTATGTTTGCCAATACCTCCGCCACTCACCGGAAGCCGGCGGCAAGGATACACCCATCAACCGAATCAACGCGTGATGCGCCGCCTCGCGCACTGGTGAGGAATTCGCCTGCAAAAGCGGAATCAGCAACATAATCTGGTCGCTACCTCCCAAATCCGCCAGCGCATTGATCGCAATCACTCGCAACCGCTCGTCTTCCCGGTTTGCAGCGGCTTCCAGAACGTCCACACAAGACCGCTCCGCCATTCGATGGATCGCCAAAAGCGCCGCCGCGCGGACAGCCACACTGGCATCGGTTGTGGCAGCCAGACGCAATTCGGTCGTTGCGTAAGTTAGACCGGCTTTACCAATTCGCTCAACAGCCGCCCAGCGAACTTTTTCATTTGAGTGCGACAAACTTTCCCGGAGCACGATCCGGGCCTCGTCCGGCGACAGTTGAACGCCGACATCCAACAATGACAACGCTTCAGCCACATTCGCTGTCCGAAGCTCGGCAGCCAACGTTTCTCCAACCCCGTTCGGTCGCGTCGCAATCAACAAATCACGCGCCGCAGCACGTAATTGGGGAGTCCCGGTCGCAATTGATTTCGCCAAATCAGCACCATTTAGTGCACCAATCGCCAACAATGCTTCAATTGCTGAACCCAAACGCACACGGTCACCGCTTTTTAGCACCAAAGACAAAGCTGAGGCCGCTGGCTGTCCAATTTTAACCAACGCGGCTACGGCACGATCGCGGCAACAAACGTCGCCCAGCTCCTGAACCAGGGCAGCAGCAGCCGGTTCACACCGCGCAACTCCCAGCGCCGAAATCAGCGCCTGCCGCGCCGACGTCGACTCCTCTCCGGCCGCAACCCGTTGGTGGCTGAGCAGTTGTAACAACACGTGGCAATCTTCTGGCCGGGCGATCGTAGCCAATGCAGACATTGCAGCATACCGCCAGCCAGGATTTTTTGACGAAACAAACGACATTGCCAACGAATGGGCCGAATCCCCCGGGTCCAAACCCAATTCGGCCACAAATCGGCTTTTCAAGGCGTCGGTCTTTGCCCGTTGCACCCCTTCTCGTACAAGTCGCTGCCGGATATCCGACGGCGGCAGTGCAAAAATGGCTTCGGCCGTCGATTCCTGCGCATGGTGGGTACTCATCAAGTCGATCAGCAACAAACCACACGGCGCTCCACATCGTGCGGCAAACCGGGCCACCCACTCCGTAGATTCGGCGGACCTCCTTCGTTTTTGCCACCACGCGGCCACCGCATCCCGCCCCGGCTCCCCCAGATCCACCAAGGTTTGTACCGAAGGCGGATCTGCTTTTTGCGACACAAATCGTTCCAGTGCGATCGCGGGATCGACCGATTGAACGGGTTCGGAGGGTGCTGCCGGGGATTTAGTGGCTGTCTGCACCACATCCAAAGGCATCAAACCCTGATGAGATCGGTCGTCTCCCGCAACTCGATGCGACACCAGAAGCACTATGCCAACGATGAACGTGCAAAAAAATCTCACAAATCCACTCACATGTGTTGATGATCGGCTGCCTCTCTTCGAGAGGCGGTGAAAAAATAGCTACGTGACCCAAGTCAGGCCACTTTTGGCCCCAAAGACTTCCGAAAAAGGTTCGCAATATGCCCGATATTACTCAACTTTTTCAAAGCCGATGGGGCGCAAAATCGCCTGACTTGGGTCACGTCCATCTTTTTTTTTAGCCCCCGAGAGATCACCATTCGACACCCGCCACCCACCTGCCATTCGACACCAGGCGCCACTACCTGTCAACGATGTTGTTGATCGAATGGGCTCCGAACTACATCCGCAGAAAATCGCCAAGGCTTTGGCCGAATCGACTTTGTTCCGGATCGATCAATGCGAAACCGAAACAATATCGGTTCTATACCGCAGGTTTCGGATCAACGGAGACACCCCAAAGGGGCCGTTCCAGAACCGTTTATCGACTTCCGCTGCCGGGCGCAGTTTTGATGTTGACACGGTATCCAATGTGTGGCACAAACGCGCCCGTGTTGGGTTTGCCCAGGTAGCTCAGTCGGTAGAGCAGGGGACTGAAAATCCCCGTGTCGGTGGTTCGATTCCGCCCCTGGGCACCAACCTTTTCTCCGCACACTCTTGTTGGCCCACATTTCTGATAAGCCGTTACGGTTTTACCCGACTTCGGTTTCGCTGCGACCACGGCAACAACAATGGCAGCAGCCTTACCCCAAAAACATCGCCCGGATAATCGTTTTGCACCGGTTGACCTTCGCACAAAACGCGGCGATCCTAGTTGCCTGATGTGGACTTGCAGCGTTTTCAAAAATCGTAGCGCACGTAGGCTGATCGCCTGCTTTTTCTTGGTTTTGGCCGCGTTGTTGCTGTTTGCGCCGTGTCCCACAATGGCCGATGGGGCACGTAACAGCCGATTTTATGATTTTTCCGAAACCGTATTTTCATCAGAGCAAAAATTACCAGGAATCACACTTATCTTAGGAGAATCATTCGGCCGATCCCAATGCCAGGAAGACGATTTTGATGCCTTCCGTCAGTGTCTCGGCGAAGTAAAGGACGTCTTTCGGTTCGTTCCACGCGGACAACCTCCGCGCGTCGACGTCGTATTTGTGCTCCACGGAATTCGGTCCGCCGGAATGTTCGCCGACGCCACGGTACCTCTTGTCAACGCCCTTAACCAAACTCCGGTAGACGCCCGGGCACTGGTGCTGCCCGCCATTGTGGACAAAGATACCGGCAATCCCAAACCACCAACCTGGACGAGTCCCAAACAGGGTTCATGGCAATTGCCGATTAGCGCCATGGCATCGGCGGCGCTGGACGGCGCCTCCAAAGGCTTCGCCACGAGCGGAATTTCCGCTCTTCGGGAACTCGGAGTCGGCCGTTGGCCACAACAGGCTCCGCGACCTGGCGCATTGGTCGCCGTGGTTTTGATCATGACCGAAGACATCGTTGAAACAGAGGGCACAGCAGCCGTGCGGGCTTTGGATACCGCTTATGGGCGTTCCGGTTGGACTCTGTCGCTGATATGCGATACCTGGACCTGCAACAGCTCCGAATCCCTTGTCAAACGCGCGTTGTCACCCCCGGTTGCGTTCGCATCGCGGAACCTCCACACCGCGATCACCGCCGCGGTTACCGAAAGCCTAGAAATCCATCGTCCGTGGTTGTTGTCCTCCAATCCGGCACTTTCCGGCCATTTGGAACTGTGGG
>JABWCM010000203.1 GCA_013360285.1 Myxococcales bacterium | reverse complement strand
GCGTACCTTCGGGTACGCCTCCGGCGGGCCTCAGTCGGCAGGCCCGCCTCGCTACGGCCACTGTCTCGCTCGCCGTTATTTTTTTCCCAAACACCCTCTAAGCCGGCGTGATTTGCTTTATGTGACGACGGGTTTTCGCGATGGTTGGATTTCCACATAGTGCTTTTCCGCGCAGCCGTTTTTGTGCATTCTGTATTTGCGCGGTGTCAATCGGCTGTTCCTGCCGGTGTTCGCAGGGAGGCGACCGAAATGCACACGGATTTTTGGGGGTGCGCGAACCAAAGCTGCGAGAATGCAGCTTTTTCATCTCTCCAACATCACTCCTGGGGTACGACGGGTCACTGCATGCGCGCATATCGGCTCTTGTGACCGGAAGTGGCGAGAAATAAGGGTCAAAGACGAGTTATGTGGTTGTTAAGTTCTGCTTTCGAGGAAAACCAAACCATTGACAGGAGATTTACCGCCGACGGCCTCGATGAGTCTCCGCCATTGACAATCCACGATGTACCAAAAGCAGCGAAATCACTGGTTTTGTGCATGAGTGATCCGGACGCGCCCCGAGGTACGTGGATACATTGGGTGCGAGTCGACATTCCCCCGACGACTACGAAACTTGCTGCGGCACAGCCACGTACCGTTTTCCCTGGCGACGGGTCGTGTCAATTGCGTAACGATTTCGGCTGGGTGGGGTATGGAGGTCCTGCACCGCCGCGTGGGCAAACCCATCGTTACGAATTCAAACTGGTGGCTCTGGACCGTGTTTTGAACGTGGATCCGAAAGTTTCCTGTCAGGCGGTATCCCAACTCATGACGGGATGTATTTTGGCCACCGCAACGTTGACTGCCATATACGGACGGGTTTGACCGCCGGTTGGAGCCGCATCGGGCCAACTGGTGGGCGTATCGAACGCCGATTTGATAACGGTTACATATTGCGTGGAGTGGTCGATGGCAAATACAAGCCTTAAGTTAGCAATTCAGCTTTGGACTCTAGTTATTATGTTAGTAGTCGTTGCGTGTAAAAATGAACCGACAACGGTGCGGGTTACCCCTATGCCCTCCGAAGTTACGTCCGCTCCTGCCGATCCCGATGAACCGTTGGCACCGGGAACGATGGCTCCGGACTTTACAGCCACCGCGCATGACGGAAATCGGTTTCAATTGGCGTCGCTGAGAGGAAAATCCGTCGTGTTATACTTTTACCCTAAAGATGACACCCCCGGTTGTACTGCGGAAGCCAAAGGGTTTCGCGCCTTGAAGGCGGAATATGATAAGGTGGGCGCGCTAGTGGTTGGTGTGTCTACCGACGGTCAACAGTCCCATCAGCAGTTCGCGGAAAAGTACGGGTTGCCTTTTGCGTTGCTCTCCGACACCGACGGACGCCTTGCGCGGTCTTTTGGTGTTGGGGCAACACTTGGCTATGTCAAACGCGTTACATTCGTTATCGGTCCAGATGGCAAGATCGCAGCAACCTATTCGGATGTAGATGTCGAAGGGCATGCCGAACAGGTGTTGGAAGTTTTACGGGGCCTAACGCCATAGGTACGCTGCATCTGAAGCTATGGTCGAACAACTCAACGTCTCTGAGGGTCAACTTCAAGTCGGGAGTGACCCAGGAGCGGCCGCTTTTGGCCGGCTTGTCCAGTTCGGTCCCTGCGGAATACTCCCGATATTCCTCGGTCCGGCCCCGGACAATCCGACGCAAAATCGGCTCGACCAAGGTCATTCCCGGCTTGAAGCTGACCCTCTCCGACGGCACTCACCCGGTTCATTCACGTGTTGCGTGATCCATGCAGTCGATCGACATCTTTAATTAAATTAGGTGGGTGTGGCGTACTTTGTGCGGGGTACCAACGTTGGACGGTGCGTAATCAGTAATGGCGAACGGATTGGCGTTCGTAAACTTTAGAGAAATCCGCGTTCGTTGTTTCGAATTCTGACCGATGTCAATGCTGTATTTTGGGCATATTCAGGCAAGTTCTCTACTTATGGTGGGCGTTTTACTCATATATCCAAGATGTGTGTCATTGTTCCGCTTCGCCTGGTTCGTTCTCCTCGGATTTTGCATCGTCCGCGGTGCGGTTGCGCAGGCGCCGTTTGTCGACGTTACCGAAGAGAGTGGATTACCGGGTGAGCACCCAAGTGAGTTAAATGGCATTGGAGGTAACATAGGTGCTTTTGACGTCGACCACGACGGGCGACTAGACCTTATTTTTACTGCGGGGCAGTCCGGCGGTATTGTGCTTTACCGAAACGTGGGTGTTCCTGGAGAGCCGGCATTTGTAGATGAAACGAACGTCAGGGGACTTTCGGGGATCAAAAAAACAACTATTGGAGTTGGGATTGGCGACTTCGACAACAACGGATGGAATGATTTGTTTTTGGCCAATATTGGAACCAACGAGCTGTTTCTCAACGACAACGGCGTTTTTGTACGAGCCACAATGACTCATTTAGAGGGCTGGAGTGGTTTCTTTGCCGGTGTCGCCGTAGGTGACTTGGATGTTGACGGAGATCTGGATCTCGTTGTGGCGAATTACATCGCGTATTCCTCGTGGCCGTTTCATCGCGGCGGTCCGGACCTCGTCCTGCTTAACGCCGGTGCGGGGCGATTTACGGATATTGCGGATGAATCCGGTGCCAAAAACGCCGGTGCCGCGTTATCTGCACTATTGACAGACATGGACGGTGACGGAGCCATTGATATCGTGGTGGCTAATGATTTTGGGCCTCTAGCGATTCCGTCGGCCGGGTTCCGCAATTTAGGGCTTGACGAGGAAGGTGTTCTTAGATTTTCAAAAGTAATTGCTGATTCCGATTCAACATCGCGTGTTTACGGTATGGGAATTGCGCGAATTGACCTAGATAAAGATGGAGTTGTCGATACGTTTTTTTCGAGTATCGGGCGTAATCAGTGGCTTAGTGGTGAGGACAGCGTTTTTTGGGGAAATGACATGACCACTCAGTGGGGCGCGTGGACCGAGTTTACGGCGGATGCCTATCGTTCCGCTTGGGCGCCTGTGGTTGTTGACCTCACGGGGGATGGCTACGAGGACCTCTGGATTCGCACTGGTCAAATGGTATCGACTTGGTTTTTGAACAACGACAAAGTTCAGCCGGATATTGCTTGGACTTTCGGCTCAGACGGCGCCGTAAAGAGGATCGAACTTGCTACGCTGGGCGCGTTACCGGAGGCAGGTCGTGGTGCTGTCGCGGCCGACGTAGATGCAGATGGCCGTGTTGATTTGTGGGCAGGTTCGGCCCATGACGGCCCATTGAGGCTTTTGTTGGGGGCTGGTCCGATATCTACTCTCGCTTTAACCCTTGCTCATACGATTTCGGCGCCGGGTGCACCTGGCGCCCGATTTTGGCTGCATTGCGGCAAATCCGTGTTTGTGCGTGACGGTGCGTCAGGAGGAGCTTTTGGGTCGGCTGGACCTCCCGGACGATGGTGGTTGGGTCGCCCTAGCGTTTGTGACGACGGCGGGACATTGGAAACACGTTGGCCAAGTGGAATTCGAACCTACACTCCGTTTTCCGCGGAAAAAACGGCCATTGTTGTTCACGAGCCGCGCTGGTGGTGGATTGACTCTGACCAGAAGTCGTTGGAGCAAGGTTGTGTCGACCTGATGTTGGCACCTCCGACAACAAGCGGAGAAGTCGTAGGCGGGGGGGCCATTGTTCAGGCCGCGTTTTTTGGTGCGCAGCCGGTTTCAGCGGTCGATTTGGGAGGAGGGCAATATCGTGCCACGTTATGTCCGCCCAAGGGTTCAGGTCCGTGGCCGGTGAGATTATGGGTGAATGGCGAACTTTTGGCGGCGCACCCTGTAATAACCGGTAAAACAGCTCCGCAGCCCACGCTGGCAACGTATCCGAAATATGTACGCAAATTTAGCCCAACCACGATTTATGTTAACTATCCTGGTGCAGAGAATCTTGGTTTGACAGTATCAGGAGGGATTTTTCTACTTGGAGAAAAGTCGACTGCGAACACACTTGTGGCGCAGATCATGCCATTTGACAACGCGACTGCGATGACTGTTGGGGTGACTGACAACGGGATCGATACCGAAACAAAGTGGCAGCTCCCCGTTTATCCAGCCGTATCTCCCGAAAGAAGCGCAATGGTAATCAACAGCCCGTACGTTACCGCATGGTCAGGAAACCCGTCCCCCATACAAATTACGGTGTGGCCAAGGGATGCCATGGGTAACGAAGTGGGCGGCGAGTTGTTTCCAATAGGGGTTCGTGTTGATGGGGTGTTGGTTGCAGAGCAATCAACCTCTCCATGGAGTTCCGCAACCCAAGTCATTGTTCCTGGAGATAAGGTTGGTGTTGGTTCCGCGATATCGGTGTCTGTTGGAAATGAAATACTTGCCCCTCCGGTTACCGTCCAGGTTCATGATTCTCCTGAACAGTGGATCGCGGATCTCTCTCCTGAACACAGTGATATGGGGTTTGGGTTTGCAACATGCCGGGCAGGTGGTGAAGACCTCGTGACGGTTTTGTTTACTCCCCGGGATACCCTGGGTCATCAGTTACCGATGTCGCCCATTGCATCTGAGTTGGAATTACTTATTGCCGAGCTTGGAACCGTTGTGACCAATACGTCTTTTTTACAGTCTGGATCGCATTTGGAGGCGGTTTTTCATTGTCCGGTAAACGCGGGATCGTGGACAGTCGAGCTGTTATTTGCGGGTGTGCAATTGGGAGTTCATCGAACAATTGTTGCGACTACAGTTCCCAAACTCGATCTTGATCCGAAAAAGTGCGCAGTGTCGGCATACGAAGCCATTACACCCGAGCCTATAACCGTGATCCGGGTTACACCCCGGACGCCGGACGGCGACAGGGTTGGGTGCGGGTTGACGGTTGCTTTGTGGGATCCACAAACGAAAAATTGTCTCAGGGTGCCTTATTGTGGATTTGGGGACTATTGTTTGACGCTGGATGGTTGTTGCGCCGATTCGCACCGTGCCGAAGTATATGTTGACGGTACTTCGGTAGAGCACTTCTTGGACATTCCACCTGGGCCGTATGCTGATTTTCACCACTCACCAGCAGAAATTTGCGGGCAAATCACAAATTTACCGGAAACAGACGTTAAAGAACTGGATTCGGTTGCCGATGCAATCGGTTGCGATGACACCGAAAATCTGTGTGATTTGGTAATTGATGGCAAATTTGGCGACTCGGACTGGTATATACCTCAAAATAGCGAAATAATGCCATCTGAAATGACAAACTCTGTGCCGGAATCGACGTTAGACTTGGCGCGTAGGTATGCCGAAACACCATCGGAGCCGCGCGCTTTGTCTTCTGATGAGGGGTGTGCGGCGATTTCGGGGTTTCAGAAGCAATCTTGTTTACGATTCGCGCTACACATGGTGGCCTGGGTTTGTGTCGTCGTTTGGGGCCGAGGGTTGCGGAATCGGCGTTAACCGTTGGTTCTACGACGCTGTCAGCTCGGAACGGGTATCCTGGAAACCTACCGTCTTTTGCAGTCAAACGACAAAAAACAGAGGAAATTATCGAAGGTTACACACAGAAGAGTTGGCGTGAGATGCAGCTCGCGTTATTGCATTTCGCAGGTATGACTTGTTTCGGACCGTTTCGCCTTATTTTGTGGGGACTTTTGAAAAAAATTGGGTATGAACCACTGGTGTGGATTTGGCGGCGGGTTGGTTTGAAAAAAACCCGGCAATATCGAGAATGTAGTGCAATCGGATCGATAACCGAGGCTATCCGAGTCTGTCGTCCAAGGACCTTGCAGTTACCTCGCATTTCTCACAAGCGTCAGCTTTCGAGCGCCGATTCGCGAGCAATTTCGGGCATGGTAGACCTTATTTGCCCTCAACATGGTGCTGTCCCGCCCGCGGATAAAAAAAGTCCACTGTCCCCGAATCTGCCGGCGCGTTGGTGTCCATGCCCGCACGTCCGTGGAAAATTCGGGCAAACTTCTGACGAACTTTTTTTAGGTGGTGTTCCTCGTTGCACATCGACTGTGCGCAGAACGGCTCCGGCAAGTACAGGTGAAAAACAAGCGCTGCTCATATCGGCGGTAGTGGTTACGTTGTTGACGATTTGTCCTCAATTGACGCACGGGCAGATAGAACAACCCGTCATTGTTCCTCCAGAACTCCTTGAGTTCGTCGACGCGCAACTTCCGCCTGATACTCCATTGCTTACCGGTGATGTTGTGTTGGTGTTAACCATCGGGGAGTCCGGTCAGGTGTCGGCAGTTGCGATCCAATCCGGCATCGGCACACCTTTCGACGAAGCCGCGGCCGACGCCGCGCGAAAATTTCTCTTTCGTCCTGCGTTTGCAGACGGCAAACCCATCCCAGTTGTTGTTCCGTTTACCTACTCATTTAAGTTAAGTGAGCGACGTGGGCGAATTGTGGAAGCAACAGGTGATCGACGTGAGCCCGAGGTGACACCCGGACAGCAAGTAACCGGCAGATTGGCTGAACAAGGCACACGTACGCCCCTTGCGGGGATCGTCGTTTTGCTTGAAGACGCAAGAACCGGCTCCCTTGCCCGTGCCGTGACGGATTCGGAAGGGGTGTTCCAGGTTACGGGACTTTCGGCGGGAACCTTCCGTATTCAGATACTGCCACCCGGATACGAGGCCATTGTACGGTCCGTAGAGGTGTTGGACCGTTCCGGTGATGGCGACGCAATACAGGATGTCGGAACGTGGTATACAAAACCCGATGGGAGTGAGCGCTTTCGCACCGTGGTAACCGGTGATGCGCGCCCGCCGGCTGCTACCGAGGTGGTGCTCACAGAACAGGAGTTGACTCAAACACCGGGAACTTTTGGTGATCCCACACGCGTTGTCGCGACCTTGCCGGGTGTCGCGCGTTCTCCATTCGGATTTGGCTACTATGCTGTTCGTGGCAGCAATTTTGATAATACCGGGTTCTTTATCGACGGTCATCCGGCACTGTATTTATATCACCTGGCGAGTGGTCCGGGTGTACTACCTCCCTCGCTGGTGTCGGAGATTCAGTTTTACCCTGGTGGTTATCCAGCAGATTTTGGTCGGTTTGCCGGTGGCGTCATTGCAATTGACATCGCCGATCCACCCACCGACCGATGGCATCTTGATGTCGAAGTCGATGTGTTGAAAGCGTCTGCACTATTCAGCACACCATTTGACGACGCCAAAGGCACACTCTCGGTTGCTGTAAGGCGATCCTATTACGAGTTGTTTGTTCCCTTGTTTGTCGATGACCTGTCTGTAAGTTATACCGATTATTTGGTACGTTTGTCGTATGCTATATCACCAAAAATAACATTTAAATTGATGTTTCTCGGTGCCGAGGATCGTGTGGACGCAGGCAGTACCGACGATACACCCGGTGAAGACTCATCCCAAGACATAGGACTCGGTTTTCATCGGGTGACGGCGGCGGTCGATGCTGAAGTTGATGGCAAATTGACCTGGTCTACAAGTGCGGCTTTTGAATACGATCACACCGAAGGTCGCCGCGTTGCGGAAGACGACGACACGTTGAAAGTGGATATTGACGGTTGGTTTGTCCAGTTACGAACGTCGTTGGACTGGGCTCCCTTACCGTCCTATCGGCTACGGTCAGGATTGGACGGCTTGTGGTCGAATTTAGCCGCCGACTTACGGATTGCGTCTTTGCCGCCACTGGGAGACCCGTTACCTCCAGAATTTGACCCTGTTATCGTGCAGTCGGGCTTTTCCGGTCCATACGGGAGTATCGCGCCGTATTTGAGTGCGGACTGGGAACCTGTCGACGGCCTACGATTTCTGCCGGGAGTCCGGATGACGATCGATTATTGGGCAGATACGATTCATTTAAGCATCGACCCAAAAGTGGCTGTGCGGTATCGTTTTCATGCCGATTGGACGCTCAAAGCAATGACATCGATAGCACACCAGCCGCCGCCGATTTTCCAGGTAATACCACCCTATGGTGACCCGGAACTGCCACCGGTTCAAGCTTGGCAGTCCAGTGCCGGTGTCGAGTGGATACCCGCAGACGGATGGGAAATTTCGGTTGAAGGTTATTTTACCAAGTTGGAAAACCTGGCACGTCCTCGGAATATTTTTACATCTGAGGACGGTGAGGTTCAAAGAACCAATTGGTCGGCGGACGTAGGCGGTAGGTCTTATGGGATGGAGTTGTTTATCCGCAAACGAATGGGCGATTGGGTACACGGCTGGCTAAGTTACACACTTTCGCGTACGGAACGACAATTCCCTCCCAACGGGTGGACGATCGGTCCTATCGATCAAACCCACGTGGTGAACCTCGCGTGGTCGTTTGATCTTGGCGATGAATGGAGCTTCGGTACGCGTTTTACCTTGGCGACCGGCAATCCATATTATCCGATTATCGGGTCGCGTTATGACGCAGATCGAGATCGGTATCAGCCGATATTCGCAACCGAAAGGGCTCGCTTGCCAATATTTCATCGGCTTGATTTGCGCCTCGACAAGAATTTTCGGTTGGACACGTGGCTTCTGGGTTTCTATCTGGATATCCAAAATGCCTACAACGCATCTAATTCCGAGGGATTTCGCTACAGTTACGACTTTGGAATACGCACCGCCGGTGTGTCGTTACCTATCTTGCCAACGCTCGGCGTGCACGCGAGTTTTTAGGACCATGAATCGACAAACCATTGGGTTGTTTCTGCTTTTGACGGTGCTCTCCGGCTGTCTGGAGGAGTTGCCGGACCCGAGTCGGATTGACAGCCTGCGTATTCTTGCGATGGTCGCGGAGCCGCCCGAGGCAGCACCGGGTGATTTGGTCAACCTTTCTGCTTTGGTGGTTGACCCCGACCATCGACCACTCCAATTCCATTGGTACGCTTGTTTGGTGCCTGAACGCGGAACCGGGTTTTTTGGCGGCAGCCAGCAGGGCCTCACCAGCGGCGGAAAAGGTTACAGCATCGACGATCCGGGCGACTGTGAGCAAGCTGTTGCTCAGAACTCGCCGCTGTCTTGGTCGCTGGGTGATTCGGAAACGGCAGAAATCACGATTCCCTTGGATTTTCTTTCGGACACCAATGTCAAAAGAGCCTATGGAATACCTGAAGATGCTACACTAGACCCACTGGCTTCGGCTGGGTTACTTACTATCGCTGGTGTTAATTTAACGGTAGTGTTGAAGGTCATTGCCGACGATGAATCTTTAGTTGGGTTCAAAAGGATCAACGTTTCACTGTCGGATCAGAAAAACACGAACCCAGTGGATATTGCCTTCGATATTCGTGAAGCGGGCTCCGAACTGAGTCAGATCCCCAAATATGGTGCAGCAGTCGTGGCGGGTGATTGTCGAATCGCCATCGCTCCCATTGATTCTGGTAAATGGCGAATCACTGCGGTGAACGTTCCCGATCCGCAAGCATCGTACGCAGTTGTCGTCGGCGGAACCACAGCGGACGAACTCATTACGCTTCAGACTCGAGATGAAGTGTATTTTTACTCGTTTTTCAGCCCATTGGGTAAATTTGCTCAAGATGTGGTGAAATCCAGCGGTTCAGGTGCATCGGAGTGGTCGTTCAAGGTGACTGAACCGACAAAAACCGACCTGTGGGTTGTGGTTCGGGATGGCCGAGGTGGGACTGCGCATTGTCATTCGTCGTTGGACCTTGTTCCCTTGATTCGGTGAGGAATGAATGAATCGATGGCTCTATTTTGGTGTGTTTGTGTCCGTTGCGTTGATGATGCTGGTTGTGGTTCATCGCTATATCTGGCGACGCGTCGTACATGACACAGCGCTGGCTGGCATTGGGAGACGTGCTGCGACTCTCGTGTTGTGTCTGCTGGCCATTTTGATTGTTGCCGCAATGTCTACGCAGCGATTGGTACCTCGGGAAACAACTCTCGGAATTGCTCTGGCAGGGTTTACGTGGATGGGGGCGTTGTTTTATCTTACCGCGACTTTTCTTTCTTTAGACGCCTACCGAGCGCCTCGCCGAATACTGGGGTGGGTAAAAACCCAGTTCCGAACACGGTCGTCGCGGGCACCTGGCTCGACGAGTCCAACCGACGACGACTCTGCGGCCGCTATCGAGCCGAGCCGTCGCCAGTTTCTGGCCCGTGTTGCAGCCGTGTCGGCGGTTGGTACGTCGGCCGGATTTGTCGGCATTGGCATGCGTAGTGCGCTGGGTGATGTTGAAAAGCCCGTCGTTGAAGTGAAACTTGCTCGTCTTCCAAAAGAGCTTGTCGGTTACCGAATCGTACAAATCTCTGACGTCCATGTCGGTCCGATTCTGGACAGCCGATTCATCAATTACATCGTCGACGAGGTGAACCGTATGCGACCTGATTTGGTTGTAATTACGGGTGATTTGGTAGATGCGCCGTCGTCCCTGATTGCGAATGACCTCGCTGGATTACGTGGTATTCGTTCCCGCAACGGGACCTACTTCGTGACTGGAAACCACGAGTACTACTCAGGACCACTGGAATGGATCGAGGTCCTGGCGCGAATGAACATTCATACCTTGGTAAATCAGCGTGTAGAAATCGGTGATTTTGGTCCAAAGGGGGCTCGTTTTGACCTCGTAGGTGTTCCTGATACACAGGCGGGCCGATTTTTGCCCGATCACAAACCCAATCTACGCGCGGCTCTTGCTGGTCGTGATCCGGAACGAGAGATCATTCTACTTGCGCATCGGCCGAATGACGTTGTAGAGGCTGCACAACTTGGTGTGGGTTTGCAGTTGTCTGGACACACCCATGGCGGGCAGTTATGGCCGTTTTTTGCTGCCGCCTCCTTAGCCAACCGGTACGTTGCTGGGCTGCATCACGAAACAGAACACACACAGATTTATGTTTCCCGGGGTACGGGATTCTGGGGACCGCCTATGCGCGTGTTCGCACCAGCGGAGATCGGAACCGTGGTGCTAATTTAGTATTGTGAGTTCTTATCTTAGACCGTCGTGTCTTTTCTTGTTTAGAGGGTGTTTGAGTAAAAATTGCCGGTGAACGAGACAATGGCCGTAACGAGTCGGTCTTGACGACCGAGGCACGACCGACGGAGTAGGCCAGTGGCTCGCGTAACGTAATTTTTTACCCAAACACGCTCTTAGGTCCCAAAACGGTGACGCTGGATGAGTGAGCCAAGGCGGATGCAGCCTTCAGTGACCGTTTCGAAAGACGGGCCGAAAGACAAACGAACATATTTTGAAAACCGGGATTCTTCGTGGCGGCGTTTTTTTCCTGGGTTGACATCGAAAAACTCGCCGGGAACACAGATGACTTTTTCGGCCAGTGCGGCTCTGAAAAAGCGCATGCCGTCAGCAATGGAATCCGGCAATTCTGCCAGGCTGGCGAAGACATAAAACGTGCCCTGAGGTTCGCCATTAAGCTTCAATCCCATGGATTTGGCGTAATTGAGCATTAATGCACGTTTTTCTAGGAAGTTTGCACGAATTGCCGCTGTCTCAGATTCGACGGATTCGGGAGACAATAGGGGAATCGCGGCTCGCTGAAGTGGCCTTGGCGCGCCTCCGTCCAAAAACGAACCAGCAGACGATACTGCATTAATGACCGATTTCGGGCCGACGGTCCACGCAATTCTCCAGCCGGAGTAACGCCAGTTTTTGGTCAAACCGTCAAACAGGACGACGGGATCTCGATCCACGTCTTCGACATATTCGGCGGCGCTCACGATCGGTGGTCCGTTGTTCCAGATGTAGTGTGAATAGAATTCGTCTACCAAGAGTGTACAGTCCAAACGACGTGCGGTTCCAACCCAATCCGCGAGTTCGGCGCCGCCAATCAACGCTCCCGTCGGGTTACACGGATTTGACATCAAAATGGCGGACAGTCCCCTGGATACAATCTCTTTTCGCAGTTCTGACGCTGTAAATTCGTAGTTTCGATCGGGATCAAGTGGAATTGGAATTGGGGTGAAAAGCCGAAAAATGTCCAGAAGCTCCTCATACGCGGTATAATCGGGAAGAAAATGTCCCGTATGAATCGACCCAAGCGCGGCAGCGGCTCGCGTTAGCGCGACTCGTCCACCGGCCGAAATGGCGACATTCTCCATTGTGTACTGGCTGCGTTTTCCTTTTCGAAACAGCCGGTTATACATGTCCGCTACAGCCGCTCTTAGTTCGGGCAGCCCAGCCACCGGGGCGTACTCCAGGTCGTCATAGTCCACCTCGATGTGTGTCATTCTTGGCGGGCCGCCGGGGAGTACGCCGCAGTCGGGTTGTCCTTGACCGAGGTTGCACCAGTCAGGATTGTTGCCGGTGAAGCCTAGGCTTTGAGCCTCTGTAGTAACATAAATCACCCCGGTCCTGGGTACTTGGCGAAAGGCGTTTGGAAGAGATGTGGTTGCGATTTTCATAATGAACTCTCCGGTCGGCGAAGAATAGAAGAAGCGGAATCAGTTGCCAACTATGACGTTCCACGTATCTGTATGTTGTGGGTGTTGTGGGTGGAGCAGGGTGTGTCGTGATAAAGGAACGTGTCGTTGGTACGGATTCATCGAAAGCAACAATTGGTGGTGTAAACGGATCCGATTGGATACAGCACCGGAGCGCTCCGAGTACGCATCATTCCGTTTGCGGGGCCACGTGGTGTATGGGATTTCCCAAAGTATCGTGTGCCCTCGTGATGATCCTGTGCGCTTTAATCACCTGCGTTTTGGCAATTCAGCCTGCAATGGCCGAAATTTACCCGCCGGAAGGACCAGCCCGTTCCGCCACCTTCGCAGACGTGAAGCCTCGAACGCACGATGATCGATTGACTTTTGAGGAGTGGGCGTTTGCCGTCCATCTTGATGACGGAACCCGCATCTATATTACCTACGCGTTGAGTCACGTTTGGTTTTTGCCGCCGGTGTGCCTAACCGAAG
>JABWCM010000202.1 GCA_013360285.1 Myxococcales bacterium | reverse complement strand
ACCTGCAGGACCCTCCCTCACTCATGGGGGATTGAAACTCCCGCCGTCCTCCTACAGGCGGGTTGGTGCGGCTCCCTGCAGGACCCTCCCTCACTCATGGGGGATTGAAACGGGTGGGTTTCTGGGTGTACCAGACTTTGGGTGCCCACCTGCAGGACCCTCCCTCACTCATGGGGGATTGAAACTCTTAGAACAGATCGAGGTCGCCCAGCTCGAGGACGCGGACCTGCAGGACCCTCCCTCACTCATGGGGGATTGAAACACGTTCACTGCCATTCGTCGTGCCGCGCCCTTCCTAACCTGCAGGACCCTCCCTCACTCATGGGGGATTGAAACTGACGTTTCCGCTCGAGTTCTTTCCAGCCACGTTTACCCTGCAGGACCCTCCCTCACTCATGGGGGATTGAAACGTGTTGGCGTTCCCGAAGACGAGGTTCGCGGGTGGGCCTGCAGGACCCTCACTCACTCATGGGGGATTGAAACCCGTCTTCGAAGATGCTCACGCAGCGCTTCGAGTAGGCCTGCAGGACCCTCCCTCACTCATGGGGGATTGAAACGCGGAAGCCACCCGCACAACCCACGAACAGCGAGCACCCTGCAGGACCCTCCCTCACTCAGAGGCTTGTCGGTTGCTCAATCCGACACGTGATTGGCGATTAGGGCACAAGGGGGAAATTTCTTCCTTTGTCCCCCTTCTTTATGTCGTTCATGGGATGGGATGGGGGTTTGCATCGTTGATGACGGCAGAATGCCCTGATTCATTGCGGATCGGTGCGCTGAGGTGCGTGTTGACCCCGCGAGAGGATGGTTTTTGCAGTGGAGAACCTGTTGCCTCCGGTTAGGGGGGAGAAAAACGATTGCGCTACGGGTGCGTTGCAGGCGCCAGGGCTTCCCCGTGCCCGTGCCCGCGTCGCGTTCATGGACTTCATGGACTGCATGGACCTTTCGGACTGGGTGTATGGACTCTGCGGTCCTTCCGAACGAGCCCGAACGTGCGAGTGCGAGTCTGCCCCGCATCGCTTGGGCACGCCGCCGTCAACCCTGGCGCTTGCAACGCACCCTTGCGCTACGTGACAAATGAAATCGGTCGATGTATCCTTCATCCTGTCCATTCTTCGTGAGAGGTGGATAGCGGGTCGGGGAATCCGACAACCAAAATCAGAGCCCGGCCTGGATTTTTCCCCATTTCACCCAATCGCGGAAAGATCGCAAATATTTTCAATGTTTAGGCTATCCGACCGGGTTCTTCTTTAATTGTTAGGCGCCACACCCGCTTGATGGCCGCCTGCTATTTCCAGGAGGTGCACCATGGCCAAATACCTGATCTCTTTTCCACGCGCCACAATGGTTGTGCCGGATCACGAAATGGGAGCGGTCGGCCGCGACGCGCACGCTGTGATTGAGGAGGCGAAAGCCGCCGGGGTTTACGTTTTCGGCGGCGGAATCGACGAAGCCGTACCGCCCGTGCTCGTCTCGGCCGACGGCACGGTTACAACGGGTGGCTATCCTTGGGCGCCCACGCTCGACGGCGGGTTCACCGTGTTGGAACTGCCTTCGCGCGACGAGGCCATCGCATGGGCGGCGCGTATGGCCAAGGCCTGTCGGTGCGACCAAGAACTGCGCGTCTTCGGGTTCGACCCACAATCCTAAGAGCAACACTGAAATGGCGCGGCAAATGCGGCGTAACAAGTCGTTCAAGCCGACGCCGCTTCGGGGCGCAGCATACTGGCGGGTGGGGACCGCGGTGGAACTCCTACTATTGCTTGCTAGATGGACTGCACGATGATGGAACTTGAAGTGATCGGACCATTTTCATGGATCTCGGCCTCCGGCGATGCTCCTGCGCGAATCTTTGATGTCCCTGAGTCACGTAAGTGCGGCGTGTACTTGTTCACGTTGCCAACCGCAGAGGGCAATCTGATCTACTGGGTAGGCCAAACATCTCAACCACTTCGCGCGAGAATTGTGACTCATTCGCGGGAGTTCCTGGCCGGCACTTACAATATTCTCGACATGGCAAAGCTGCGCGAAGGGCACCGAACAGTGTTGTGGCAAGGGCTGTGGTGGAGAAAGAAGTCGCCTGACCGCTACGAGGAGTATCTCCTGAGTGCTGGCGAAGTAACGCCGCATACACTCACACAGCTCCGATCTACTCACATCTTCATGGTCCCTACACCGAAGAATCGCCGGTTCCTTGCTCGCGTGGAAGCAAGCATTGTGAATACGCTGTACGCAAATCCAGATGTGGGGCCGATTCTTGATCAAGGTTACCATTTGGCACCGCGCTGGGAGACAGAAGACCCCGTTCAGATCCGTTTGAACGGACCAAGCTTTCGAGGCTTACCATGTGTGTTCTACGTCTAGCCTCAAGCACCGGGATGCTGTCCACCCGATCGTTTCCCTGACACCATTTTACCCGCGATTTCGCTTAATTAACACGAAGCTTATCGTTGGTCGGCCGGGAAATCAGTATCTGCCACCTTTTGCCCGATACTCAATGGCGTACTCATTTATTTCCACGTTAAGGTAATATTCACTCATCAGGCACCCGCCGGGACAACGGGTCCACCCTACAAAAAGCGATCAAAACACGCCAAAGACTGATCCATTTGCGCCAATGTTTGGTTCCGTTGGCTCAGATGCCCACATGGAAACCGCCCAGAATCGTTTGGATTTTGCCCCTCACTGGCTTTCCACGCACTCTAAAATTGCCATATCCCGCCTCGTTGACGCTTCATGGCGCATATGAAATGATCACGAACAATCGAAAGCCGGGCAGACGGCCCCCGCAACAGTGCTACGCCGCCGCGTCTCCACCGATCATCATCGAAACGGAATATCAAGATGAGAAGTTTTCACCGCGTTAACTTACTTGCGCTTGTGGTAATTGTTTGGCTCGGGTTCCCCATAGATACTCTGGCGTTGTGCCCACAGGTTCCAGGGGATGTCGACGGCGACTTGAAAACCAGCGTTACCGACGTCCAGTGCGGCATCCTCAGTGTGCTCTGGTCGCTTGCCGGGGAGATCGGGGCTGTACCCGGTTGTATCGCCGGATCACCCCCGGTCGTAGACATCAACTGCGACTCCGCCATCGTGGTCACCGATGTCCAGTTGCTCATCACGTATGCCCTCGGGGCACCGTTGTCCCTCGGAATCGACGCCAACGGCAACGGTTGTGCCGACACCTGCGAACCGTCCTGCGCAGTCGATCCGTCCGTTTGCGACGACGGCAACCCGTGCACCAGCGATGTATGCGACGCGTCCGCAGTGTGTGTGCACGCGAACGTCCTCGATGGAACCCTGTGCAATGCCGACGGCGACGGATGCACGCACAACGACCACTGCGCCGCCGGGGTTTGTGTGGTGGGTGCCTTGCCCGCATGTAACGACGGATTGACGTGTACTGCCGACACCTGTTTGGCACTCGGAGCCGGCGGCTACACTTGCAAGTTCACCGTGAATCCCAGCACCTGCTTCACCAGCACGACCATCGACGGCAAGAACTTCGTGGCCTCGGCCGGCTGCGGCCCCTACTTCAGCACGACGGCTCCGGGGGGGCTCCAATGCACGGGCGGCGGCTGCGCAAACGTGTGCGGCACAAACAACCACCTCGACTATGCCGTCTCCACAGTCCCAGGGGAAAGTTACCAAGTAGTTGTCAAGGTCGCCGATTACCGGCACAACTGCAAAGAAACCCTGAAGATGGCCGTCGTTGTGGGCGGCGTGAGCATCGGGACATTCACCGGGTCGGGGACGAACACCTGGGCATTCCCCCAATTCTCGTTCGTGGCCGGCGCGAACACGACGACCCTCGCGGTAACCCAGACCAACGACGCATACTGCATTGGCAACAAAACATGCAGTCCGACGTGCGCGCCGCTTTATGGGGACCTCAACATGTTTATCGACTACGTGCAGGTCGTGTCCACCACGGGCGGCGGGCCGTGCCTGTCATGCGACGACGGAGTGCCGTGCACCCTCGACGTTTGTACCGACGGTACCGGGTGCACCAACGTTCCGGTGGACGGCGCCGGGACCCAATCGACGGGTCAGCCAGGCGCACCCGGTACGGTTTTGCTTGATGTCGTGACCGTCCCTTCGGGTGCACCGCTCAACGTCATGCAGCAAAACGCCATGTTGACCTGCGAGCCTGCCGAAACGATTTTGGCGCCCGACGGCTCGCCGATTACACCGGTGGTGGAGTGGTTGGTCAATGGAGAAATGGTATTATCGGGACCCGGCCTTGATATTCCGTTTGGGACGCTGAGTGCTAAGAGTGGCGACACCATCTCGTGCCGTCTGCGCACCTGCGATGGATCCGGCGGGACTTTGTGGGCCGAGGCGGAAAACCCCACGAACGTCGCCGACTCGCCGCCGGTCGTCGAGCCCATCGTGCAGCCGGTGTATCTCAATGAAGACTTCACCTGCGAGGTGTCTGCCACGGACCCGGACGGAGACTGGTTTTCATTGTCCGTCGTCTGGGAAGTGACCAGCGCGCCGGAAGACGGGAGTATCACCACTCAGATCGACACGACCAGCACCACGCTGCCCGCGGCCTATGTGGCCGACCTGTTTGGCCGAAAAGCAACCGTCGTATGTTTGGGGGTGGCCTCTGACGGAAAAAACAACGTGGTTTCCACATCCGCCCCGGTGGCGATCAAAAACCACCCGCCTACACTGAGCGGCATTACGATGACCCCGGACAATGGCGGGCCTTATTCGAAAACGAAGTTTACATGCACTCCGGGCCAGGTTACTGATTTGGACGGGGATTCGGTGACCATCGAGATCGCCTTTCTAGAAAATGACAGTGTGTGGCAACAGGTCGACGTTCTGCCCGGTGGCAGTTCGGTTAGCTTCAAGTCATGGGTCAAAGGAGCCGTCGTCACTTGCGAGGCGATACCCCGCGACGTTTTCGACATCGGTCCTTCGGTGACGCAATCGGTCACCATCGTCAACCATGCTCCCGTATGCCAGACAGCCACGGTTTCGCCGCCTGGTGCCCCCTACCCGACCGGTGTCAACCTCACGTGTGGCTGCTCTTCCGTATTGGACTATGACGGAGACGCAAGCGGTACGTCGTGCACCTGGACGACGTGGGCGGGCGAAACCTTGCCCTGGACGGGGTGCAGCCGGAACACGACCGATATTCCCAGCGGTTGGTCGGTGTTCTGCAACGTGGCACCGAAAGACGGAGCGGGCCCCGGTGTCTCTGCTCCGGTGCTCATTACGCGCACCGGAAACAACCCGCCGACTTGGGACATCCCGGCGGTCGGTGGCGTGACCTTGTCGCCCACCGAAACCATTACGGCGGCCGACATCGACACGGTCTTTGCGTGCAACTACCCCGCCACGGCGGTCGATCCCGACGGTTCCGGCGTGAGTTACGTTTTCGAGTGGGCCTACCGGCGCGGATTGGTCACCTATCCTTTGAACACCAGCGCTTTCAACACGCCGACGGTCACTCTCAAGGCGCTTGCAGCCGCGGCGCTGGGAGGGTCGAGCCTGCCGAAGAAGGCGGACGAAATCTACTGCCGCGTCCGAGCTAAGGACGGGCAAAGCGGTTCCGATATCGCGAAGGACTCCCAAACGGTCGTCATCGCCGATCACCCCGCGAAGTTCGACTCCGCCCAATTTCCCAATTACGGCGGCAAAGCGAGCCACGATGGCATCGTCTACCCAGGCGAAACCTATGTGTGCGAGGGAGCACTCATCGATTTCGACAACGACTCGTTGCTCGAAATCAAGATCATGACGTGGAACCCCGGCGATCTGACAAGTGCGTACGTGCTGGTTGCAACCACGGGATGGATCACACAAGACTATGGGAAAACGTCGGTCGTCATCGATCCGAGTAAACAACCCCTGAAGAGCCGTGTATCTTGTCGTGGGGGGTTCAAACCGATGCCTGACCAAACCGGCCCGGCGTACACGGGGCCCATCTTTTTCCCCTGGTCGTTCGTTGCCGACGAGATTCCGACCGTTACTGCCGACCTCGTTCCTCAGAATTCGACGCCCTGCGAATTTCGGACGTGCGTGGTCGACATTTCCGATGTGGACGCCTTGTTGGAATTCCCTCTCACAGGGCTCACGGTGACCATTCGTTGGGAAGTCGACGGGGTACCCGTTCTCTCTACCACGGAACCTCTGGACACGATCAACCCCGACGGATTAACCCTCGTTGTCCCTGCCGACGGTCTATCCGTGCACGATGGCGCCGAGATCCAGTGTTTCGCCAAGGTCAACAAAGGCCCATGGATTACATCGCTGGAAGCTGCCTCACCCGTTGGCATTGTGACCGGAAACGCGCCGGTCGTGGAGACCGTCGGGATCTCCGGGCCGATTGTTGCGGGTGAAATGGTCACGTGTCTCCCTGGGGCAGTTATTAACAATTGCGACGCGCCGACCAAAATCTCCTACCGGTGGCTCGTCAATGGCACGGTTGTCCCGGGTGCCACCGGTCAAAAGTTTTCGACCTTTGGGTTTGGCGAAGGCGCCCAGGTCACATGCGAAGCGAAGGTCACCGGCATCGACGGGCCTGCGTCCGGCCCCTGGACCGGGTCGCCTCCCACCGTATTGGGAAAGTCGCTTTGGACGCTTATCGGACCACCTGACGGCGGATTTGCGGGCGCGTCGGTGGCGGTGATGACGGACGTCAACGGGGACGAGCGGGACGAAGTCGTCATCGGTGCCCCGCAGGCAACCCACGACGGGCAAACCATCGCCGGTCGTGTCTTTGTGGCGTTCGGTCAGGAGCCAGGCTCGGTCCTGCAACTCGGAGACCTCCTCGGCGGAATTGGCGGAATCGTGCTGGGTGGCGAAACCGGGAGCTGGCCGCCATATCAAACCATTTGTAAAGAGCCCACCACCTTGGTCAACTTTCCCTGTAAACCCGGCGTCGCGGGTATTTCCACCGATGGAGCCAACCAGTCTCCGCAGGGAGACGCCGCGGGAACGCGGGTCCGGGCTCTCGGTGACATCACCGGAGACGGCATTGACGACTTGCTGGTTTCCGCGCCGTATGCCTTCGCGCTCGGAAAATACCTGAGTGGTCGAACTTACATCATCTCGGGCGCGGACATCGCCACTCTGGTCAACAGCCCACCGCAATCCATCAGTTATGCTGCTTGGCTCCGGATCGACGGGGAGGCCGGGCTTTTCCCCAACAAGGCCTATACCAACGATCCCTCGTCGGACTGGAAACTGGTGAACGGACATCTCGCCGGATTCGGGCTGGCCGCGGGTGATTTTACGGGTGATGGTGTACCGGACGTTGGCATTGGTGCCCCCAACGTGGATACCTATGAGGCGGACAATGGGCGGGTATATATGCTGGATGGGCTTGCGCTGGCAAAACTTGCGCCGGAGAAACTTCTGACGGAACCCGCCGATCCGACGGATTCCGACGATCTGAGCGTGTGGCTTGGCACACTTTTTGCGCAAGATCCGGATCCTATGGCACCGCCGCTGGTAGGGAGAGTCTTCGATGGACCAAAAAACTTTGGAGATCCGTTCCGTGCCCAGGTGGGGGCTCTTCTCAATAGCCGGGGCGACATGAACGGCGACGGACGGGACGAGTTATTGGCTGGACCGTGGGGGCTGTATCCGAATTCGTTTGCGTTGACCTGGAACCCGAGCCCTACGGCAGACGGCGTGGCCACTGATCTCCAAACGGCGACAGCGCCTATGGTCGTTAAAAACGATCCTGGGTACTTCGCCTTCACCATGAAACCGGGGCAGGTCTTAAGCGAGATCGTCACGTCGGGACGGTTGACGACCTGGGCGCGCGCAGCCATCGGCGGTGACATCAACGGCGATGGTCTCGCCGACCTGGTGGCGCCTGCCTATGAAAACGAGGGAGGCAAAAAACAACTCGAAATCGCGGTGTTGTTCGGTGCGCCGGGGCTTACGAAGTACGACCACAACACTGCGGACAACGGTACGGGCGGCTTTGTCATCGAGGGCAACACCAAAGAGGGGAAATCGGACGGGTTCATCGACGGTCTACCCGCAGGTGATATTGATGGCGACGGGCTCGACGAGGTGGCGTTTATCGTGCGGCCTATCGGAACGGGCGCCCCCAAAGCGCGGCTATATGTCGCGTGGGGTAAGGCCAACGGCACCACCGTGCTCTTGAGCGATGTGGAAAAGGGGGGGGCGGGTTTTACGCTGGACTTTCCGATCGACATCTGGAGCACGACCACGGGCGACGTCAACGGAGACGGGTTGGGTGATTTGGTCGTCGGTATCGGTGGGGATTTTACCAAACCGCCGCAAAACGGCTTCGTCGAGGTGCATTACGGGCGAGATTTCCGGGGGCTTCTCACCCATCGCGGTGACGAGGGTGACAATGTGCTGGTGGGATCGGCCGACATCGACCGGATGATTGGGGGTCGCGGCGACGACACCCTGGTGGGCTCGGGGGGCGCGGATGTGCTCTACGCCGGACCCGGCAATGACCGTATCGAAATCTCCGATGGAACGTTTACGCGGGTTGATGGCGCATCGGGGACGGATACTCTTGCCTTGGCACCGGGGGTCGATCTCGATCTCACCCAGACGGGTTTGCGGGTTCGAGAATTTGAAGCCATCGAGCTTGGTGGAGGCCAGACGTTGACACTCAGTGATGGGTTCGCGGGGCGGCAGTCCCAATCCAGCGCCACACTCGCCGTCATCGGAAGTGGGACGCTCAACAGCGCGCCGGCAACTCTCGACAGCGCGCTGTGGGGGAACTGGACCAACGAAGGAGAGTCCACTTGGCCCGAGGAGGATCCAACGGGGGTGCCGGTGACTGTGTACCGGTCCGGTCCGACGCGTTTGTTGGTCGAACAAGGGATCAACACGTTGCTGCCGCCGAGTTTTGTGAACCTCGTCTTCGAAATAGGGGAACTTCAGCCAAACGGCGCCGTGGTCGGTTACCTCGACGCGGTCGACGCGGATGGCACGATCATGGGCCTCGATCTGGTCAACGGCGACCCCTTCGGCATTTTCGCCTTCGATCCCTTTACCGGCGCGCTTGTGCTGGCCAACGCAACGCCCGTGGACTACGAACTCCGCAAGTTCTGGACCCTGACGGTCGAGGCGACCGATGATAATGGGCTCGTGCGTACAGGTGAGATCGTGGTGCGAATCCTCGACGAAAACGAACCGCCGGTGTTCGCCAAAACGAACGTCATGGGCACGGTCGTCGAAGGCGCCGCCAACGGAACGATTGTCGCGCAGGTGGTTGCGAACGACCCCGATGAAGGGGATGTCGTCACCTATTCGATGACCCCGCACGAGATTTTCTCCCTCGACCCGGTCTCGGGCCTCATTGCGGTCATCGACGGCGGCTCCCTCGACTTCGAGTCCGGGGACGGCTACCCCATGACGATACTGGCGACGGACAGCCTCGGGCTGACGGTCCAGACGGACGTCTTCGTTACGGTTACGGACGTCCCCAACATCGAACAAACGATAGACCTTTGGTTCGTCACCGAGAAGCAGAGTTTGTCGGGTCCGGAGGAAGCCTATGGCTTCACCGTGCCCCCGATCACTCACACCATCGACTTCGGCGATTCCTTTTTGTCCCATATGGCGGGCGGGTTCCAAAACCTCGCCGCGGGGTTTGCGGTGTCCGGTTCCGTTTCGGGGAAGATCAAAACGACCTACGGTGGTGAGTTCGGCACGGGCGACGTCAACGCCGTGCTTCCGGTGTCGGTAAAAATCGAATTCCCGGACGAATTGACGCTGGGGGAGCCGTTTGTCCTCACGTCGAGTTGGACGCTGGGGGACCTTGCCCAGTTCTGGGGTAAGACCACCCACGTGAACTTGTTTATGAACCAAAGTTACAGCAATATCACGATGAAATTGCAGCAGTTTGGTGAAATGATCGTCGACATCGGTCCCTGGTCGTTCGACTCATCGCTGTCTGGGAAACCGTTTGTGTACAAGATCCCGGCCAAAACTTTTCAGAGCGTGCGGTTTAAGAAAGCGTTTCCCGATGGCATTACGATCCCGCAGGACCTATTGGATCTCGCCGAGCTGAACGAGTCCACGGACTTTGTGAAACCGGCGTTCGACCCCATCCCCGATGTTTCCGTATACGACGACTTCTGGCAGGCGACCACGGTCGCCGAGATCAACGATGCGCAGGAGTTGTACGATCTCTTTGGCGCCACGGGGGCGTTCCAGGACGACGAGCTGATGGTCACGCCCGAGGTCAAGAGTTCGCTTTATGATGGCTACATTTCTCTGAACGACATCGTCACCGATTGGCTCGGGCTCGGAGTGGGGACACTCAAGGGCAACCCCACGTCGGCCAGCTTCGAAGTCCCCGTTGCTCCGCTCGGCTACGTCAGCTTCTTGATCGAACTCTACAGAAACTGGTTGACCGTCAAACTGAAGATGCGCGAGACATTTTTCCTGGATATCAAAGACGTTACCGCGACGGCTACGTTCGAAGACGGCACCAAGGTACCCTTTGTTGTGGGTGAGGACATCGAGATCACCCTTCCCGAAACGGCGGACATCAACGCCGACGGCAAAGTCGAAGTCGCGTTCGAGTTTGGCATCGATACGCTGTTTACCCACTGGAAGGTTTTCCGGGTCTCGCTGCTCGATACCAGTCGCATCGGATTTCTCTCGTCCAAGAGTTACAAGTACATCTACTCATCCACCGGTGCGGTCATCGGAAAAGATCTGGTGGCTCAAAAGGAGCAGGGCCCCCTTTACGAAAGCACCTGGATCTACGGCTTCGAAGACAAACCCCAGGACGTGGAGCAGTGGTCACTCCAGGGCTTCAATACCCCAAAGGCAAAAGGAACCGTCGATTTGGCGCAATAATATCGCTAAACTCGGCGTGAAATCACAACATGGTTTACACAGGCGGTGGGGTCATAGTGGATTGTGTTCACTTGCCCATAGTCGAGTTTGATTTTCGGCAAAGTTCCATCCGGTTTTCAGACATCGGAAGTTGTATTATCATCAACTCAGTTCGGTCGCGAAGGTCGTGGCCGATCCGGTGCACAACCTGTACTGGGACTGAGATGAAGCCAAAATCATGTACCGTTGCGGCAAGTGTTCTTGCAGGGACTGTGGCGTACGCGTTGGCGCTTGGGGTTCCGATGGCGACCATCACCGAAACGACGGGGCTGGTCTGGACGGATCTGGTGGACCCGGACGTACGGTTACCCAATGAACACGTTGCAACCATCTGGTGTTTGTTACGGGACCGTTATCCAGACCGAGCCATCGGCGTGCAGATCGCCAACGTGGTTCCTCCGTCGTTTTTTGGACCGATGGCATATGCCGCCCGTTATGCGCGAAATGGACGTGAGTTTTTGACCGTTGCCGTTCGATATCAGGCTGTCTTGTCCGAAGACCTAACCATTCGCCTGGTGGAAACCGAAGCCCACATCGCGATTGAAACCTTTCATCCCGCGGACCCGGACGCCAATGGCTTGGTGGCGGAAGCGGGATTGGCTATCGGATACCGCTTTGTCCGCGAAATGACTCGATCCAATACAACCATAGCGTGGGTGGAGTTTTCCCATTCCAATAATGGTCCAGCCGCCGAGTACGAAACATTTTTTGGTGTGCCCGTCTATTTCTGCCAAAAGCGCAACGCGATGGTGTTCCACAAGGCGGAGATGGATGCCCCTGCCCCTGAAGCCGATCCGAGGTTGTATGTGGCCATTCAACAACATATGGACGGGATCTCCAAGACGGCATCGGGAAGTTCCCCCGCCGATCCGGTGGGCCGCCTTTATTTCGCGGCTGCAGAATGTGCCCAGCGTGGACAGTACGGGGAGGCGGATTTGGCAAAACAGTTGGGCATGAGCATCCGTTCGTTGCAGCGTAAAGCGGCCGACCACAAATTGAAGGTCCAGCACATTTTGGCACAAACGAGAGAGGCAAGAGCCCATCAACTGCTGTCGGATAGGCACCTCAGTGTGGATGACATTGCGTTTTTGTTGGGATATTCCACAGAGGCCGCCTTCCGCCGAGCATTTTTACGATGGACCGGCACCACGCCTGCAAAAGCCAGGAAAGGAGACTTGGGGCAGGACGTCCAGGACAGAAAGCTGATGGTTTGAATAGTTTACGATGTGGTTGGCACCTATTTCCGACTGAGGATTTCATCCAATCCGGCAAGGTCTTCGGGGCCATGTTGGGCGAACACGGGGATACCATCGCCGAAGCCGACCGCAGCGCCGTGATGACTCTGCGCGGAGAAGCTTTGGGTTTGCTGACCGAATTGCGCACGGTCCTTCGCCGAGAAATCAACGCCCGCCCGGAACTGCCCGCGAACCTGGAAAAGTACCTCTTTGGCACACTCGATGCCTTGCAGGAATTGGCGGCCCAACGAAACGCCAAACCCACCCCGAAAGAGACAGCCGATCCGTCCGACGCGGCGAGTTGACCGGTCGGAAGACCGAGTCCCGTTACTGAACAAACTTTCCCATGAGCTCCATGCCCGCCAAACCCAGGTTTGACGGGCGCCCGAAAAACACTGAATAGGCTTTCCCCTAAACGTCACCCCTTCGAAGGAGTCGCGATACCGTCTACACCCCGACGGAACATCGTCGAAGGAGTCGCCATACCCGCAAAGCCCCGACGGAACGCCGTCGAAGGAGTCGCCATACCCGCGAAGCCCTGGCGGAACGCCGTCGAAGGAGTCGCCATACCCATGAAGCCCTGACGGAACGCCTTCGGAGGGGGTCGCGATACCCATGAAGCCATGGTGGAACGGCTTCGAAGGGGTCTTCAGACCGTCGAAGCTCTGAGAGGGTGTTTGGGAAAAAAATAAGCTACGCGAGCCATTGGCCTACTACGTCGGTCCTGCCTCGGTCGGCCCATCCTCAGCGTACCTTCGGGTACG
>JABWCM010000422.1 GCA_013360285.1 Myxococcales bacterium | reverse complement strand
TATTGCGCGACCAGGACCTGCCGTGCTCCAGAATTCCTGAGTGATTTCGTCACCTTAGCAACCGCTTCTGCCGACGTCACCGCCAATACACTTCCACCGACTCCGGCTCCCGTTAATTTAGCTCCCCATGCACCAGCATCCAGCGCCGCGCAAACCAATCTGTCCAATGGCGCCGACGAAACACCAACCTGCCTAAGTAAGTTGTGATTGGTGAACATTGCATTCCCTAAACTAGGTCCATCTGATCTTAAATAAGCGTCAACACCCGATTCAACTATCGACTCGACTTTGCATAGAATGTCGTGGAACACAATCGGATCCATTTTCGCAAACTCACCGACCGCCGCCACGGCAAGCGCGGTCGAATGGCGGATTCCGCTGTCCGCAACCAGAAACGTTAAAGATGAGTTGTCCCCGATTAGGCGTGGGGGCTGATCTCGTCGAAATACAAGCGGCCTTTCAAACGAAACAACCGTATTGTCAACTCCACTCGGGTTTCCGTGAGCGAGGCATTCCAAAACAAATGCCATCGAGTTAGTGACTTCCACATCGGGCTCACCACCACTCGGAAACGCCACCAAATGCTGAAAAGCCCGGACAACAGCCACAGCAAATGCCGCGCTGCTCCCCAGACCGCATCCCAGTGGAACACACGAGTCAATACGAATGGATAACCGCTCCGGCATCACACCGAATCGCTCCGCCAACAATCGTACAGCATTCATCGCCGGAGAAACGACGTCGGGTTGTGTTTCAACTATCAATCCAGCAGAATCTGAGCGCAATTGCATGGACACCATTGTCTGCAACCGACGAAGTGGTATGGCAAGCGCCGGCCGACCGTGGACCACAAAATGCTCACCCAGCAATATCGCCTTCCCGCAGGCACGACCTACAAAAACCGTGTCGCCCACCGAAGCCTCTCTTGGCACAACGTGCCATCAAAACCAACAGCGTTGTACCAGTTGTTGATTTGGGAATCGACCCCGAGCTGCTGAATTGGTGTGCGATTTCCAAGCAAACCCGATTTAAAGCCACAACCGAAGTCTTGACCGATTATCGTAGTTGGTATCCAATCAGTCGTTGTGATCTGTCAACCTGCGTTGTTCCGCGCACGACTGCCATCGTAATCACGTTGTGCAGCAAGGCACAAGCTGGGCCGTTGCCCGGTCGTTTTTCGAGTACTTAAGAGGGTGTTTGGGAAAAAATTGCCGATGAGCGAAACAGTGGCCGTAACGAGTCGGTCGGGCCGACCGAGGCACGGCCGACGGAGTAGGCCAATGTTTCGAGTAACGTAATTTTTTACCCAAACACCCTCTAAGCCCGCTGTGCTTCCCCGCGCGTGCGGGTTGTGTCTCGACACCAAGCAGCGGCACAACCGGAAAGGTGAGCCCGTTATCTAACTCACATTCCTCACCAGATCGTAGCATCAGGCTTGTGAAAATGCAGACAAGCAAAGACCAAATCGGAGAAACCATGCCGTTCCGAGTACTCAAAGTGAACAATGACAAAGTGATTCCCTGTGGTCCACAACTGGATAATCCACTACCCAAAACGGTGACAGTAACCATACAACCTTTGTATTGTAACATGTTGGACAAGGTGTCGATCACGTTCAAAGACGACCTTGTTGTTGCTGCAATGTCGGCCAATGGAGAGGAATTCCGGCACCAGCGACGGATCGAAAATGCGAGTCAGTCCCACTTTCGATTGGACGGTTCGGATTCGACACCTCTCGAAGTCACACCTGACAAACACCACCGAATAGAATTTCACGTGCTCTTGGCCGTCCTGCGCGGCGCTGATGTTGATAAATTCACACAATTTGCGTCCGAACAAATGAAAAATGGGGCTTTAGGACAAATAAAGCTCATAGATGTGTCACCATTGTCGATCTTTTCAGCAATTTCGACGTTCTTACTGAACCGACTTCTTGATGAGTTCACAAAAACCAAAGTGATTCTCGATCACAGTTTTATTTTGACCGCAGAACGTAATCTTACCGAAGGAGACTACGTGGTGTACGACAAAGAACGGGACTCACCTTCCAACTTCACCATGCCACTAAGTTACGCCGACGGAATGTTGTTCGCCCCAAAACCCAAATTTCGAAATCCTCCCGTCATGCGCCCGGACGGTTCCGGAATCGTAATGCGCCCGTTTCTCAGTTTCCGCGTTCGCCGCCACTAGGTGGCTGGTGTTTTTTAGGGGAATTTTTGGCCAGCCAAATTTGAGCCGGATCGTCCGGAAAAATCCTGAGTCATATCGGGAATATGGCGCAGGGATTTTTACGGGCGAGACGGCCAAAGGCGGCCAGGACAAAAAT
>JABWCM010000201.1 GCA_013360285.1 Myxococcales bacterium | reverse complement strand
CCACGGGAGCGACCGGTCCCCAAGGTCCTCAAGGTGTTGCCGGGGCGCCGGGACCGACTGGAGCCACGGGAGCGACCGGTCCCCAGGGTCCGCAGGGTCTTCAGGGGTTGCAAGGGGTTGCTGGCCCGCAGGGTCTCACGGGTCCGCAAGGCCCGTCCGGCCCAGCGGGTCCGCAAGGGTTGACCGGTCCGCAGGGTCCGGCTGGCCCGCAGGGTCCGCAGGGTCTCACCGGCCCAAAGGGTGACACCGGTGCGACCGGCCCGCAGGGTCCCCAGGGTGTCGCCGGTCCGACGGGTCCGACCGGAGCAACCGGTGCGACCGGCCCGCAGGGTCCCCAGGGTGTCGCCGGTCCGACGGGTCCGACCGGAGCAACCGGTGCGACCGGTCCCCAGGGTCCCCAAGGTGTCGCGGGTCCGACGGGTCCGACCGGAGCAACCGGCGCCACAGGCCCGCAAGGGGCTGCGGGCCCCATCGGAGCGACGGGTCCAACGGGTGCTACGGGCCCAACGGGCGCAACCGGTCCAACGGGCCCGACGGGTCCGACGGGGCCACCCGGACCGCAGGCGGTGCTGGGTTATGCACAAAATGTCAGCGATTTTGGAGCCGCCTTGCTTTCTGGGGTTTATCAGGATGGCTCGCTCGCTGTTCCAGGAGATGTCCCGGATCAGAGCCATTCCTGGACCCATTTGTTTGCGGTACGCCATTCCAATTCGGGCAACAACCACCAACTACAAATCGCGGCCAGTTACGCCGAAAATGACCGGTTGTTTTTCCGAAAGATTGCGGGTGGCGACACCTCTCCAAAAAATACCGCATGGAACGAAGTGGCGACCCGCGGTGCCAACACGTTTACGGGCAACCAAACCGTCACCGGAAGTGTGAATGCCCAGAGTGTGGCCATCAACGGCTCAACGGTCATCAACTCGTCGGGTAATTGGGTGGGGAGCCCTATCGGGCTGGGAACCGGTTTTTGTTACACCCGCTGGGGCAACTGGGGATGTGCGCCTGGTTATGTCGAGGTGGTTCAGGGGCGTCCTGGTGGCCACGAAGCGTATCATGATGGCGGAGTGATGTTTAACAACGTTGAATGTATCGCCACCAGCCATACCGCTCTGCAATCGTGGACTTCGGGTTACGAAAACCGAATGATGTACGGTGATACGGAGGGTGACGGAATGTCCAAGGTATTCTCCCGATGCTCGATTTGTTGCTCCGGTGGTTGTTACACCTCCTGGGGGTCCACGTCGTGCGCCGGCGGGTTTACCGCAGTCTATACCGGGCGTTCAGGTGGGGTGGAGGCGTATCAGGGCGGAGCCATTTACGCACGCACTTTATGCGTGGATACCGCCAATACGACTTATACGTGGGCTAGTGGCTACAACGCGCGGTTGATGCGGACCCGGGAAACAGCAGGGTCGGGTGAAAACGGGATGGATAGAATCAGCAACGTGTGTGCGCAATGCTGTAAGCAGTAACATTGGATCTCGTATCCGGGTTCGGTAACTTATCGGATACAACATCCCGTGTCCCAACCGATCCTCAAGCTTACGTGAAGTGTGAATTAACTAAGTAACGCACGGGCTAAAGTGTAGCAGCGAATGGACTTTGCTCCAGCGGCTCGCAGCGATTGTGCTGCGGCGTCCAACGTCGCTCCGGTTGTCATCACGTCGTCTACCAATATCACCGACATCCCCGAGACGTCCGGTCGCGCTTCAAAGGCACCCCGGACGTTCTTCCGGCGTCCGGCAGCGCTTTTTCCTCGTTGTGGTTCGGTTTCTTTGACCCGGAATAGAATTTGATTCAGCACTTTGGTTTTCCAGGGACCGGCGAGGGCATCGGCAATCATGACTGTAGGGGCAAATCCACGTTGTTTCAGGCGTTTTCTGAAATACGGAATCGGTAAGATAGCGTCGGCATCGGACCAGTCGGGAACCACGCCGGCGGTTTGCGCCAACATCACCAACTCCCGGGCGTGGCGTACATTGCCGGCGGATTTCAAATGAACAACCGCACTCCGAACGGCTTCGCCATACACGAATGCCGATCTCGCCGACTCAAACTGGGGTGGGTGGGCTGTACAGTCACCACACGTTCGTTGGATCTCCGGCGATTGGTTCTCAAAAGGCAGACCACATTGGACACAATAGGGGACTCTGATCGGCAAAAGCGATTGCCGACACACAAAACACATCGGGTTGATCCCGTTTGCGGTCAAAATGCTCCTACAGGCGAGACAACGTTTTGGAAACAACGCTGCCGTTAAGTGAGCACCGAAAACGCGGCATCCTACAACCAATCCCCAACTCGATTTCTCCAACCACCGGTTCATGTCTACACTCCCATCGGATTCGACCAAGACGTCCAACGGGAGGGCATTCGAGATGTGTTGAGGTTTGTTGTGTAACTTAGACAGCACCAATCGTTATTTATGGTACGGCGAGCCGGTTGCGAGTGATGCCGCTCGGTAAATCTGTTCCGCCAACATCAACACCGCCAACTGATGTGGAAAGGTCATTTTCGACAACGAAAGCCTTAATCCGCAGGACTTTACCAACGACGGTGCCAGACCATAGGCGCTTCCCACAAAAAACACCATTCCCGGGACACTTCGGTTTTCGGCCTGCAAAACGGTGTGGCAAAATTCTTCCGACGACATGGATACGCCGTCTGCATCCAGGGCAACCCACCAATGTTGTGGGTTTGCTTTTTCAACAAGGCGTGTTGCCTCTTTATCCAAAGCCACTGCAACGTCGCCGCCGGGGGGAATTTTTTCACCTTTGACTTCGGTAAACACACAATGGTGTTTAACAGACGCTCGTTTGAGATAATCGGTTACCCGCTGTTCAATCCACGGATCTTTGAGCGGTGACGCGATAAGCAGTGACATTTTCATCGACGGCGATTTACAAATAAGAAAGGGATCGGTTGGCAAGGTGTGAGGTGTTTTTTGGGGGATTTCACGACCCAGCCGAATTTGTACCGGATCGTCCGGAAAAACCCTGAGTTATGTCAAGAATAGGGCGCAGGGATATTTCCGGGCGAGTCGGCCAAAGGCGGCCAGGACAAAAATTTCATCTAAAAACACCAGACACTTGGCGCGCGGGGTCGTTCATCCATTCGGGAACAGGTAACGACAACCGCGGTGCGTCACCCCACAACTTTTCCAGTTGATAAAATTCGCGAACGGGTTCACTCATCACATGCACAACAACATCCACGTAATCAAGGCAAATCCACCGCCCCGAAGAACGTCCCTCGGTACCGAACGGTTTTGCACGTTGGTTGATTCGTATCGTGTCGGAAATGCCGTCGGCGATCGCGTTGACGTGTCGGTCGGTTCTTCCGGTACAAACCACAAAATAGTCGGTATATCCAACCAAATCGCCGACAAACATGACGGTTACGTTGTCCGCCAATTTCTCCCACGCCGCGTATGCAATGGCTTCCGCCAGTTTTTTTGATTCTTCTGTCATCGTATTTCAGCCCCGTCGGGGGATCAGGTGCGGATTTGCCCGTCGCCAAAAACAACGAATTTCCGCGATGTCAACTCTTGCAGCCCCATCGGGCCGTAGGCATGCAGCTTGGAGGTACTGATGCCGATTTCCGCTCCTAACCCTAGTTGATTTCCGTCATTAAAGCGAGTCGAAGCATTCACCACCACCGCCGATGACTGCACCCGCCGTACAAATTCGCGTGCGCGGGAAACATCCTGAGTCAAAATTCCGTCGGTATGCCCGGACCCATGTTTTTCGATATGGGCAATCGCCTCATCCATACCTGCAACAACGCGAATATTCAGGATCAATGCCAGGTACTCCGTGTCATAGTCCCCGTCAGTTACCGGCTCCGACCAGGTAAGATAACGCCTTGTCACGTCGCAACCTTTGACCCGCACCCCCGCGGCCTGAAGGCGTGGTGCCAATTGCGAAAAAAAAGGTTCCGCACACGCTTCATCAACCAGCAACGTTTCCATGGCGTTGCATACCCCGGGACGTTGCGCTTTGGCGTTGATACAAATATCGACCGCCTGTTGTATGCGGGCGTTTTGGTCAACAAACAGGTGACAAATCCCTTTGTAATGCTGAATCACCGGAATTTTCGAATGCTCCACCACAAACCGTATCAATCCCTCCCCACCACGCGGGATGATCAAATCCACGGTTTGGGTCTGGCGCAGCAGTTCCACCACACTTTCGCGGTCGGTACTATCCACAAATCCAACACAACTTGGAGGCAATCCGGTTTGTTCGGCGGCTTGTCGACACAAGTATGCCAGCAATCGATTGGTGAAAATCGCCTCAGAGCCCCCCTTCAACACAACCGCATTGCCGCTTTTTAAACACAATGCCGCAGCGTCGATCGTCACGTTCGGTCGCGATTCATAAATGATCCCGATGACACCGATGGGAATACTCATCCTACCGACCATCAGTCCGTTGGGGCGTTCCACCAATTCGGAAATCCGGCCAACGGGGTCGGGCAACATCGCGACTTCCCGAACTGCCTCCGCCATCTGTGTAATCCGTGATTCATCCAGACGCAGCCTGTCGATCATCGCATCGGACAAACCTTTTTGCACTCCCGCATCGATATCTTTGTGATTTTCCGCAATGATGTCCGCAGAACGGTCGACGAGAAGGTTCGTAAGTCGGAAGAGAGTTTCATTTTTTTGGTTCGTGTCGGCCGTTGCCAGTACTCGGGCAGCTTCTCGAACGCTTCGACACATAGAAGAAATATCAAAAACCACAACGTTTCCCGGTGTTTGAGGTTGCTGCGGGACGATGCTGATAAGCAATAAATGAAAGGTGGCCAATAAGAAGGATCAGAAACAGGATGTGTCCGGACGCCGAACGAAGCAACATGAACGGTACCGACGTAGTTTTAACTTACTGCGGTGTTTCACAGGGCGTTTCTTTGATTTCTTTTTCGATTTCCGGCCACATGGCGGCGTTTTCTTTTAACGCCTTTTCTACTTCCGCCCACCGCTCATCGGTCATAAATCCGTTGTCGCGTTTCATTTCCGTCAACGCAACATTGAGTTCTTCTTCCGTAAGTTTTTTTCCATCTGGGGTTTTCTTCAAACATTCAAATCCAACGATCACCTTGGCATACTGTTTACGCATCAGTTCCGGTTTCGGCATCAGGTCACAACCATTCCACTGAGCCATATAAATACCCGGACCTGCGTTTACCCATTGAATGAGGGCGGTTTTTTCGTCTTTTTTGCCGGGGTAGGTTTCGTCGGCAAACAAGAACATACGGGGATAATACCCTTCTTTGTCGATGGTCACTTCGTAAGCAAATGTCTCGATTTGGTCGTCTTTGCCTTCCGCCTTTTGCATGATCGGCAAATCCGTCAACGGCAACGCATCCACTTTTTCGTTTTCTTTGAGTTCGGTAGTTTTATTCGGAATTTCTCGTTTTTGTGGCTCGCCGCGGGTGTCGTCGCCACCCTTCAGCGTGCGGGACACAAACTGCGGCAACGTTTCCACCCACTTCAGTTCCGTGATAATCACCCGGGCATCTTGTGGAAAGTAAGACAACGTCACGTTTCCGTAACGGTTGCGGGTTTCCGCCTGAATTCGTGCGTCTTCTGCTTCGATCCGTTTTTTTTCTTTTTCTTTGTATTCACGGATGTTGCCCGACAAAAACGCGCCGGTTTGTTCGCGGAGGTTATCGTTTGCGAGAATGTAGCCAATGCCGGCGAGTCCCAATAGGATCGCGATAACGAAAATGGTCAATCCGATCGGTCCCGATTTTTCTTCGGCATAGGATTCCGGAAGTTTGATGGTTTCTGGGTCAATGGTGCTTTTGGAGCCCATTAAGATCGGCTGTACGCCGCTTTCCTGGAACTCCGCAACCGGGCCCCAATGCACGGCGGAACGACTACCCCGATCGTCGGCGCGGGTTCTTTCGTTGCGGGATTTATCGGTTGAACCACTTGTTTTGTCAGTCATCTCGACCCCGTTCGGTCCTGGTTGCCAGGTTCGTTTTTCTCACTGGAGTTATCGAACTTGTTGGCCTCGCCAATACCGTGTCCAGCGACACGTTGGCGGGCACAAAAAAACGCCGCATCATAAACGTGCACAGGGGCCACCGTCAACGTTCCATCTGCCGGGAAATCATCTTCGTCGGCATCATTCCGGCGGGTTTTCTGCACACCCCGGGAGATCCCGGTGCGACAGAAGACGTTAGAGCATTGACAGCCTTACGATGCCGCACGTACCATGCGTGCTTGGTTGTCTGTAACCAACCTTCTCACTGACCCAGGACGAATTTCATGAGCAAGTCAACCGCAGAAAAAAACAAGAAAGAATCCGGCGGCGCCGACGCCTCAAATGACAAAAATGTTGGCAATTCTCCTGGCGCCTCGTCTTCAGCGGGATTTTCCCCGCTCCTGTCCAGCCTGTTGAAAGAGACCCTCCGCGATGCAGAAAAAGAAAAAGCGGAAATCGAAAACCGTATTCGGGAGAAAGAAGCGGAAGAACGGCGAAAGCACGAAGCAGCAGAATCGGCAAAGCGTGCCGAATTGCAGCGGAAATTGGAAGAAGAGCAACGAAAGCGTGACGAAATGCTCCGGGAACGGGATGCGCGAGCGAAGGCGGCCGCCGGTGTGGTTGAAGCGCCTCAGACCATCACCGTGGCGGCGCCGCCGTCCAAAGCCGGGCTGATTGTTGCGGTCATTTCCATCTTGTTGCTTATCGCCGGCGGTGTCGGATTGTTTATGGCGTACCAGAAAATGGAAGACGCCAAAGCCACCGCACTCGCCGAAGCCGATTCGAAGGTGGCTGCGGCTGTTGAAGCACGTACGCAGGCCGAAGCAAGGGCTGCAAAGGCCGAAGCGGAACGCGACGCCGCCAAAAACGAGGCCGCTCGCCTTGATCGGGAAGCCGCCGAGGCAAAAAAGAGTGCATCCGAAGCCGACCTAGCCAAGCAGGCTGCCGAAACACGTGCACTTCAGGCAGAAGGAAAGGTCGCGGAAGTTCAGGCAGCCGCCGATGCCACCGCAAAGGCTACGCAGGGTAGCTCGGGGTCCTCCGGTTCCAAACACAGCGGACCCAAAACCCCCACCGACCCCAACGCGGGCGCGAAAGGTTCTACCGTCAAAATCGCGCCTCTGGATTTGGGCAACATCAAATAAAATAATCCGCTGCGTCCGGGTTTTTTATGAACACAGGCGATTTTGAGCGCTATCTCCGCATAGCCTTCGAGACACCATGTCCTTTTCTTGTTTTGGTCAGTCACGAGGAACGTCGGGTCGCCCAAATCGTTCTATCGCTTGCCGCCAACGAACCCATTCCGGTTTCTATCTTCACAGAACAGTCCGAACTCTCTCCCGATCAGCAGGCGATTGCTGCTATTCGCGAAACCACCACACGCCATATCTGGGTGTTGTGTGACAGCCACATCTGGATGCGCGACGCAAAATGGGTACGCCGCCTGCGCGATCTGCGGGAGCATCTAATTTCACATCAGCAGACCTTGGTATTGGTTCAACCGGTCACTGCGGTTCCGTTGGAACTCGAACGCGATGTGGATCTGATCGAATTGTCGTTGCCTTCGGCGGATGAATTGGCCCACGTACTGCGCCGTGCGTTCGCCGACGCGAACGCCGGAAACCCGACCGCGGAAGCCGAGCAGAGTTTGGTCCGTGCTGCCAAAGGTCTTACCGAAGACGAAACCTATCGTATGTTTCGCCGCCTCGCGGTGAGCCGTCCCGCGTCGTTGGTGGACGCCCTGGCCGAAGTTGCCCAAGAAAAACGACGTCTTATCCGCATGTCCGACCTGCTTGAGTTGTATGACGACATACCCGATTTGACGCACGTCGGCGGATTGACGCGGCTAAAACAGTGGCTTTTGGCCCGCACCCGGGCGTTTTCCCAAGATGCGCGGGTCTTTGGGTTGCCGCAACCCAAAGGTTTGTTGTTGTTGGGTGTCCAGGGGTGTGGAAAAAGCCTGACGGCAAAAGTCATCGCTCGAATGTGGCATCTGCCGTTGGCCCGGTTGGATTTGGGACAATTGTTTCGCCGCGGAGCAGCGCCCGAAGAAGCGTTACGCCAGGTGTTACGACTTTCCGAATCGTTGGCGCCGCTGATTTTGTGGGTGGACGAAATCGAAAAAAGTTTTCACGGCATCGGGCACGGTGCCGGCGAAGTCATTCATCGGGTATTTGCCTCGTTTATCACGTGGTTGCAGGAAAAGCAGGCACCTGTATTCGTTGTAGCGACCGCCAACTCTGTCGATCAACTCCCGCCGGAACTGCTCCGTAAGGGGCGGTTTGACGAGATATTTTTTGTTGATCTGCCGGATATCCACGAACGTAAAGCCATTTTTGAAATCCACCTACGTGGGCGTGGACGAACTCCGGCTAACTTTGATCTGGAGACTCTCGCGACAAAAACCGAACATTTTTCGGGAGCCGAAATCGAACAATGTGTGATCGGTGCGCTTTTTGAGGCGTTTTCCGCGTCTAGGGACCTAAACCAACAGGATTTGCTGAAGGTAACCAGCGAAACGGTGCCGATTTATTTCACGTACGAAGAGCAGACAAAACGACTACGTGACTGGGCAAAAACCCGAGCCCGCAACGCATCTTCGGATTCCCGCCTTCTCGATCTGTTCGGCAATTTTAAGGACTGATCGACTATTGCCATCAAAACACCGGTCACACACGGGAAAGGAATCGCGCGACGATGGATTTTTCGCCGACCGACGGAAACAGAACCCGCACCCGCGCATCTTGACCGACGCCATCGATTTTTTGAATTGTTCCGATGCCGAATGTCCCGTGACGAACCCGGGTGCCCGGGCCGGGTTGTTCGTCGTCATATTGGGCGCTGCTCCGGTCGAGAACCCGCCCGTCTTCCAACGGTTGATGTAACGATTCCGCAATGGCCCGTTTCTGTGCCGCCTGGGCGGCGGCAATTCTTGCCATCAGATCTGAGTCCACGGAAACGGCACTGGGACGAAAAATTTCCTGTAATTGTATGGTTTCTTTCGGAATTTCATTGAGGAAACGACTTGGGCGTGTACTTTTGACACCGCCAAACTTACGCCTGGTGTTTGCGTAACTGATATGTAAAAACCGCCGCGCCCGCGTCATACCCACGTAACATAAGCGCCGTTCTTCTTCGATTTCGTCCATGTGCTCTTGGGATTGGGCATGGGGAAACAGGTCATCTTCCACCCCCACCAGAAAAACGGCATCAAATTCCAGCCCTTTGGCCATGTGAACCGTCATCAACGTCACCTGGCCGGCTTCGGCATCGGGCGTATCCACCGCACTGGCGAGGACCGCGGTCTGCAGAAAATCGCCCACTTTCAGCGGTGAACCCACAGGCTGTGCATCTTCAAACTCCTCAATCGATGCCAGAAACTCGCGGATATTTTCGAGCCGGGTCTGCGCTTCGACAGAGCCCAATTCCAACAATTGCTGCGTATACCCGGTCCTTTCCAAAACCGTTTCCGTCAACCGGCGGACCGACTCGGTCGCCGCCGTCGTGGTCAGTTCCCGATACACCACCCAAAAAGGTTCCAATCGTTTGGATATGGCTTTGGTACCATGGTTCACCAAATGGGCTACGGCATCGGGTGCGTTGATCCCCATCGATTGTGCCGTTTCAAGCACCAAATCTATCGTGGTTTGTCCGATCCCCCGGCTCGGGGTGTTCACCGCGCGCAAAAAAGCGAGGACATCTCGCGGATTGTCGATGAGCCTCAAATAAGCAAGGATATCTTTGATTTCCGCTCGTTCGTAAAACCGCATTCCCCCGAAAATTCGATAAGGAATCCGGTACTTTCGTAACGTTTCTTCGATGACCCGGGACAGCGAATTGGCACGATAAAATATCGCTATCTGCCGTAAATCAACCGCTGCCCGAAGTTCATCAATCCGCCGCGTTACCCATTCGGCTTCATCGCGTTCGGTCATGGCAGCATGAACCCGAATTTTTTCGCCGGCGGGCCGTTCCGTCCACAACGTTTTTTGATGCCGGCTGCGGTTGTGCCGGATCAGGCCGGATGCAGCTGCTAAGATAGTACCGGTGCTCCGGTAATTTTGCTCCAGCCGAACCACGTGGGTATCGCCCGAACCGTTGTCGAATCCCAAAATATTGTCGATCTGTGCTCCCCGCCAACGATAAATCGACTGATCATCGTCCCCCACAACCGTCAATCCTGTCCGGGTTCCTTCCATCAGGCGCAGCAGTTGATACTGGACACCATTGGTATCCTGAAACTCGTCGACCAGGATCTGCCGCCAGCGCCATTGCAGCTCGTCGACAACCGGTGGACAAGTCTGTAAGAGTTGCACCATCAGCAACAACAGATCACCAAAATCGACGGCATTGGTTTCCAACATTCTGGTTTGATACAGCCGATACACCTCGAATGCGATTCGATTCGTTTGCGAATCCTGCGTCAGCCTCGGATCGGTGGGGCCGATGCCTTCGTTTTTGGCGTGATCGATGTACTGCCGAATCTGGCGCGGCGGAAACATCCGTTCGTCGACGTTGATTTCTTTCAGAAGTCGAGAAATCAAGGTCAGTTGGTCATCGGGGTCATAAATCGAAAAGTTTTGTTTATAACCCAATAACCCTGCGTATTGTCGTAATAATCGTGCACACAAACTATGAAACGTGCCGACCGTAACCAACGCCGAAATGCCGGGATCCAAAAGACGGCCGATCCGTTCTTTTAACTCGTTGGCGGCTTTGTTGGTAAATGTTACAGCCAGAATCTGCTGCGGTTGTACGCCCATTTTGGCGATTAACCAGGCAATACGATGAATAATCACCCTGGTTTTGCCGCTTCCGGCCCCGGCAAGAATCAGCAGTCGGCGGCTTTGTGACACGACTGCTTGCGCTTGGGGCTCGTTTAGGCCGGAAAGAATGGCCGTTTCGTCGGAAAGAACAGGGAAGTCAGGTGGTAAAGATCGTGTCATATCACCGACGACTATAGGGAACCGGATACGACTCTGCAAGGGTCGGACACGGATCAAAACGTTCGTTATGAGAATCGATAGCGGACGTTATATAATTGTTATAGGGGAATGTTTCCCCGCTATAAGAACCTAAGTACCGAATTTGCGGCGACCAATAACGCTGCTTATCGGGTTGAATCAAGGAGAACACCGATGGATGCGGAGTGTGATGAACCGAGGCTAACGATGGTCGACCTGGTGGACCGAATCCATATGGTTACCGATCGCCTAAGGTGGGAAAAAAGAATTCAAATCCGAAGTCAAATGGCTGCTCTTACAGATCCAAATACGGAAATTTGGGAACAGGTTACCTCTCATTTGCGGAACGAGGTAGCGCAATGGCCGGATGATGACTTACTGACACAGTTGATGGTCCAATGGGACCAGTTACCGCCGGCGCCGGTACAAACGGCCGTACCGCAAGAGCTTCGTGAGCGCCCCGAAGACGTGGAGGACTATTTCCGAGTACGGATTCCAAGCCTTGAAGAGCCGGAAGACGGTTATTTGATGGTGCAGGACATCGTCGCAAAAACAGATGTGTTGGGCGACGATCGGGTTGCCAATCTTGCCATTGTTGTTAGGGAATGGTGTGCGAAGCTTGGGGGTAATCCGGAACACCGGGTATTCAGAAATTTGGGAATTGCCAGGCCGGCGAGACGGAACGAGGCCATCGGAAGGGCTCCGAGAGATAAAGAAGGGCGATTGCCGCGCCTGACTCACCAACCATTTCAGACCTTAGGCGGCTTGGCCGTTTCTGCGGACAGCGGCGAGGGTATTTCCGAGGTGGGGCAATTGGTGACCGAAATCCGCCAGGCGCAAGATCATTTTGGTGCGTGGGGTAAAGACCGGCAGCGGGAGCAGTTGTGTGTGTGGGGCGGCCGGTTACGCAAACAGAAAGACAACAATTTGATCACGGCTGTGGACCAAAAAGCGGTGTTTAATCGGTTGATGGAGTTGTCTAAAGCGTTCCGACCGGGGCATGTGGAGGCATTTTCCATTAAGTTTGCTCCAGAACGGGGTTGGGACGACTACATCGCATTTCATGAACGCCGGCTTGAGCAGTTGGTCGACGAGCATCTGCGTACGATGGAGCGTTTGGCGGAAGGGGACGACCTTGCCGGGGCGTTGGGACATCTGGAACGTCTTTTGCGCCTACCCCGAGAGCGGAGGCAGGGTAATTGGGAACAGCAGGTATTGGCCCAGGTGGAGCAGGTGTTGGTTTTTACGGACGACTTGGAAAAGTTGCGGCCGTTGGGGGAACCGCTGCAAAAAGCGTTGCGGACTTTGAAAGAGGGGCGGCCATTGTTACGAAGGCTTCGCGACATCTTGCCGGAGCCGGAAATTTTTACCGCAATTATTCCCACGGATGACAAAGAAGAAGAGGATACGGATGATGAGTTGATCCACCGGGATCCCAAATGGGAGTTACAACGGCAAAAGGTGGTCAACCATACCCGTGATAAAACGGCGATCCTATTGGGGGGAGATCCTCGGCCCGAAGCCCGGGACCGTTTATGTGACGAGTTGCAACTTGCGGATCTGGATTGGATCGAAGTCAAAAGCGCCGGAGGCACACAACTGGATTCGTTAAAACAAAAAATCAGGAGAAGAAATATTCAATTGGTGATTTGTTTGGCGAGGTTCAGCCAACATGCGTTTGATTACAAACTAAAAGACGCCTGCAAAGAAGCCCATGTGCCATACGTGATTGTGGAGCATGGGTATGGGATTTCCCGGATTGTGACGACATTGGCGGAGTTCTTCGATGGCTGGGATGGGGAAGAATAACCCGCTTTACCGTTGAGCAATGGGGAAAGACCGTTGAGCAATGGGGAAAGACCGTTGAACAATGGGGAAAGACCGTTGAACAATGGGGAAAGACCGTTGAACAATGGGGAAAGACCGTTGAACAATGGGGAAAGACC
>JABWCM010000200.1 GCA_013360285.1 Myxococcales bacterium | reverse complement strand
CATTGGTAAATGTCTACGCTGCCACATGCAGCGCAAACCAATTTTGAGGCATCCCCAGCCTCATTTCTACTCCATGTTCTATAGCTGACTCACAAACTCAAGGCGAAAATTGTGGCGCAAACGTTGTTGTGGGTGCTGGCTTTACGTTGAAACCAACGGGCTGGTCGTTGGCGGAACGCACGATTAGGTGTAGCGTTGTTAGCCAGCATGAGTAATTAACTGCTTGTTTGTGTAATTTAACGTTTAGCTTCGTTGTTTCAACACCGCAACAACTCCCATCAGTGCGAAGATTCCGAGGATTCCGCCCGTTGCGTATGCTCCAGCAGAAATCACCGGTGCTGCAGACCCTAGTTTCTCGTAGGCGGGATTTTGAGCTGTCCACCCCAAAACACCGCAACTCATCGCGGCCAAAGAAAGCAAAAAGCTGTTGGCGCGTAAAACATTCATCATGATAACTCTACCTCTTTGATGTCAGCCGTGGCCACTGCGTTGTTAGTTGCGCGAAAGAGGAACAATGTCAAGGCAATGCTACACGATGAGGGTCGGCGGAAATAGACAATCCATCCTGGAACGGCCGATTTAATCCCCGTCTTGGCTGTGTCCGTCTTTGCGGCATAGTCACGATATTGTGTCAGACCGGACCCTGGCCAACTCGGCACTAATTTAACTCACACACATATCTTACGGGGATCCGTATTGAGGTCGCCGCAACACAGGCGAGTTCTGACCGAGCGACCCTCCGGCGTGCGGAGGCAAATGTTTTGTTTGTTGAGTAGGCCGGAGGGGGCCGATCAGAAGGCGCCAGCGGTTCTGCGCTCGTAGCCTCCAACTTATGCGAAATCCGCTTTGGTTCGACCAGACCCGCCTTCAACTTGAAGTTGACCGTCGGACGTGGCGGAATGAAAACAACCGAGAATCCAATTCCGGATCGGAGTGAAAGCAATGGTGGCGTGGTGTTGGGAAAAAGAATTTGCCAAACGGCCTGACCACATATGGATACGCGCGTCCGCGTCCGTACACGAGCCGTGGCGAGTCCATATTTTGGGGGATGTGTCTAAAGATTTCCACACTCTTGGATGATTTTTACGTCGTCTACAAACACACCTTGACCGGAGTTTACCTGACCGTCGTAGCTATCGAAGTAGACTTTGATTTGGATGCTTTGTCCGTTAAATGCGGACAGGTCGGCTTTGATGTTCTGCCAGGTCTTCATGCCATTCGCCGGAAGCTTCGACTTGTCCCAAATGACGTGTTCAACGCCTGATTGGTCCACGATTACAGCTTCAAACATGTCAATACCAGTAAAATCGGCGCTATACGGCTCCACATCCAGATATACCCACATCTCCAACTTCGCTGATTTGCCTACATATAAAGAACCTTTTGCGGACGTGGCCATACCGGCTGTGGCAGAAATACCGTCAGCAAAAGTTTTGTTCGCCGGATTGCCAAAGTACAGACTGAATTTGGGGCTTTTTGACTGGGCATCATTGACCTGCCACTTAACTGGTGTGGTTGCGTCAACGTTGCACACCGTTGCGCCGTCCCCGTTCGTCAATTCGGGGCAACTGAGCGGCGTAACGACAAATCCGTCTAGGTTTCCGGTCGCGCCGGAGTCAAACGAGGCACTAACCACGTTTTTGACGGTGCAGCATTCCGCGGAATCCACGTTTTCCACACCACATTTGTTGGCGATGCAGGTTGCGATCGTGCACGCGTTGCCGTCGTCAGTACAATCACTTGGAGCGAAACATTGGATATTGGCACCGCAAACCACCTGGTAACCTAAATCGTCGATTTTGACCCCCCCGTAATTGTTGGCGAATTGGTCACCGGAATCGAATTCAAATACGACCTGAATTGCCTTTCCGGCAAAACCTTTCAATCCGATTTGAATTTTTTGCCACTGACCGTTTGTGGTTCCGCCGATGTTGTCGGAAATCCAAATGGGGGTTTTTGCGCCTTTGTCGTCCAATACGGCGACTGTGAGGCGATCTATCGGAAATGGGACGGGGACAAATGGATCTTCGTCGAATTCGGTTGCTAGATTCAACCAGAACGTGAGAGCGGTGGTGCCGCCGGTGGGTACGTTCCAGACCGGGGCGGTCGCTTCGCCGTACGCGGGAAGGTTGTTGTCAACCTCGAAGGTACCGGTAGCCGGATTGCCAAAATAAAGATAACCGTCTCCCTGATAGGCATCACCTGTTGCGAAACTCCAGCCAACGGATTGGTTTGCGGAAGTGAGGCTCCATTCAGGCGATGATGCTTCAAAATTCCATGTTGTCGCGGACGCTGGGTTACAACAGTTTGGGTCGCCTTTATCTACATTTTGGCAGACTCCTTCAACACAAGAATCGTTCGTGCAAGAATTGGCGTCGTTACATTCGGAATTTGCTGTACAGCACTTCGGATTCTCTTTGATGTTTTTGCATGTACCTAACTGACAGCTATCGACTGTGCATACACTTTTGTCCGCGCAGCCGTCGTCGATCTGACACGGTTTGGTTGGTAACCCACACACGGTGAAGATTCCGAGGTCGTCAACAAACACGCCCCCGAAGTCGTTGTTTTGACCATCACCGGTTTCAAATTTAAGCCGAAGACGAATCTCTTTGCCGGCGAGTTTGGTGAGGCTCAGAGCGAGATTTTTGTAAATCGGCTCTCCACCATCATTATCGCCAGTAGAACCATTGAATTTGAGAGAATCAAACAGAAGTTCAACTTTTTCGCCGCTCGTGTCCGGGTAAATTGCTTCAATTGTAAATCGATCGAAGCTGAATGCTGGGTCTACTTTTCCGAGGTTCCACTCTGTGGACAGGCGTAATGACAGGCCAAGCATCAGATCGCCCACTCCGCTGGGAAGCACAAATGTGTCTGTCGACAACGAGCCGGACACGGCATTGGATCCGTCCTCGTATGTACCAGTAGCGGCGTTGCCAAAATAGAGGTGAGAATTACCGGATTTAGGAGATGAGGATGCGATTTGCCACTTGACAGTATCGCTGGTGCTTGTTTGTGCCCATCCGGACGGCAGACCACCTGATTCAAAGTCAAAAACGCCGGCGACCGTTGCGTCCTCACAACAACTGCTTGCCGGTTTGGACTGGCACTTCTGCTCGACGCACGTATTCACCGTGCAGTCATCGCCGTCGTCGCATTCGGAATCGTTGCCACTTACGCACGGAACACAACCCGGGGCTTTAAGGCCGAGGCACGCGCCGGAACTCGTGTTCACAAAAGGTGTACACTCGGCGACAACACACGGATTGGGGCTGGCACATGGGCCGCTGTCGGTACAATCCAGTATCTTGCCGCAACCGGTTGCGACTCGGATGGAGTCGACGTAAAAGCCTTCGAAATCGAAGTTAAAGTTTTCGTCTGTTTGGGCTGCGAGTTCGATCTTGATCGCCTTGCCGGCATACTGGCTCAGGTCTGCAGCGATGGTTCGGAATTCTCCCGATGTCGACTTCGTTAATGCAACCGTCGTCCACAATTTGTCTTTTTTGGCAACTAGTTCACCACTTTTGTCAAACTCTGTGTAGTTAACATAAAGAAATACATTGTCGAACAACTCCTCCAGTTCCGGATCGTAGCATGGATCCGCGTTGGGTTTGTCTTTACAAAGCGGGGCCTTGGGATCTTGAACCATCTCCATGTCGGCCCAAACATCTAAACTTAGCAAAATGATCTTATTGGTGGGCAGCGACAATTCGGGGGTCAACAGGGATCCGAACTGAGGGGTGCTCGAATCCTCGCCCTCCGGTGGCAATGTGCATCCCGGGGCAAGGGTTCCAGAGTAGTAAGTCGGGCATCCGTCTGTGCGACCAAAATAGAAGCTGTAGGCTCCGGATGTGGATCTTTTTTGGCTGGTGGTCCAGGTAACCAGCGGATCGTTATCGAATTCCTTGACGGTCCATCCCTGCTTGGTTGAATCGTCAAAATCGGAGTTCAGAAAAACGATGTTATCAGGGCATACGGAGGAGTCCGGAGTGTGAATGCACGAATTGCCTGGGGTGGGGCAACTGTCGATGGTGGCATCGTTTCCGTCGTCGCAATCGGCAACCACGATACAGCAGTCGGGTGTAGTGTTCGGTTGAGCTTCGCAAATTCCGGTTTCCGTGTTGCATACCGCGGTTTCGCATGCGTTCGTCGACACTTGTCCATTACATTCGGCGTTGGACTTGCAACCGTCGCTGCCGGAATCGGTTTCTCCGCTGTCGTTTATGTCGCCGACGTCTCCTTCTCCCCCCCCGTCACCCGTGTCCTGTGGTTGCGCTTGATCGTCCGGATCTGTGATATCCTCGGGCTGATCGCCGTCGTTTCCGTTGCCGGCATCTTTATCTTGTCCAGTGTCGTCGGCTGTTCCTGTGTCGGACTGCGCATCTTCGGTCGTATCGGTTCCGGGAATGATAGGGGTGGAGTTTCCCCCGTCTCCGCCGCATGCGTTTAGCGTCATGCCGACCGACGATCCCCAGAGACCCAACAGGAAAATCAGTGTATTTCGGCTCAACTTCATAGGATTCACTCCTGATGGAAAACCACGTTCCCGCCCCAGAACTGCCTAAGCGGTGTGTCCGTTTTGTATCATTATGTGTCGCAAATGTGATGTGCAGTTGAACTGCAACGAGTTTGAAAATAGCAGAGCGCACGACCAGGATGCAACTCACCGGCACGATTGATCGGTAAACCGTTGCCCTGCCTGTAACCGTTTCCACCGGAGAATCCTTTGTTATCGATGGCTTCGGACACGTTTCCATCGGCACTTCATCTCGTCTTCGTGCACATTCTCCACCACAACACGGCGTGGTATATAAACAGCGCAGTGATCTGACGTGAGTTGTTTTTTTGGGGGGTGCTGAAGTTTGTCTACTTGGATTCTAGAAGCCGTTGGGCCATAGTTCTCAAACGGTTCAGGTTTTGAGCGAGTGACGCAGTTCAACTACGGTTGAGGAGCGAGACCAAAAATAACCGGTTAATGAAAAAATTGGGGAGTGGGCAACGGCGAAAAATTATACGCCGGATTGTCCAAAAAACTTGGGGAATATTGAGTGGGTTCCGAATTGATTTTGACCCCGAGGTCGCAAACGAGCCGACTCAAAAAGCACAGCTTTTTTTCACAAACTCGATTAGCGTCGGCCAGTATTTCTTACAGGTTTGCAACTGCATTGGTCGATTCGCGACCACTTTCGGGTGTATGCAGAAACCTGTTGTCTCAAACAGAGTGGGACCATGCCTGTGGGCGCGAAGCAGCCACTGCACTCGAATTTGCGGGTGTTTCGACCGGCGTATTTGCAACTTTGTGAAAAATATGGACCAGTGAGTGAAAACATGTTGGACATTGGTTTGAAAGAGTATCTGTCGCAATTGAACGCGGTAGACGATTTGGTGCTTAACGACATGCACGAACGAGCGGCAAACCAGCGTTTTCCCATTATTGGGCCGGAAGTGGGACGACTGGTTCACCTTCTTGGTAAGGCGATCGGGGCAAAGACAGTTTTTGAACTCGGCAGTGGATTTGGATACTCGGCATGGTGGTTTGCGCACGTGGTGGGGCCGGATGGACTCGTTTATCTTACTGATACCAAACACGAGAACCTTGCAGATGCTGAGATGTATCTTGAGAGATCGGGTTTGTTGGATAGGTGCTGTACTTATTTAGGAGATGCGCTGGTTCATTTTGAAGCGTGGAACGGAAAAGCGGATATTGTCTTTGTGGATATCGACAAACAAGATTACCCCAAAATTTTTCCGTTGCTAAATGATCGATTACGCATCGGCGGTATGCTTATTGTCGACAACATCCTGTGGAGTGGTCGTGTCTACATGGGGGATGACGCCGAGTCTACCCATGGCGTGCAACAACTCACGCAACTGATTAGGGGGGATGCTCGTTATCTTTGGTCCATTGTGCCGATACGTGACGGCGTTCTTACGGCACTTAAAGTGGCATGAGGGAAACGGATGGCGTCAACCGACAACCGTGTTTATTCATTGACGTACGGGATTGCATATCAACGCGCCGCCGGTGAGGTGTTTGTCGTGACGGCAGATAATCGGTTACATGATATTCGGGACAACGTAGGGATCTTTCTCTTTTTATTGTTGGAACAAAACGCGCTGTCGCTGGATAATTTGGTTGAGCGTTGTATGGAACAATTTGAAGTTGAACCCGCCGTAGCAAAGATACAAATCCAGTCATTTCTGGACGAAGGGGTCGAAAAGGGGTTGTTTCGAGTATTTCCTTGACTCAACGGAAATGTGTTAACCGGGACTTCTCACAAGATCGAGGTTGCGAATGCATCTTGGAGGGTGTTTGGGTAATATTTTACCCAACACCCTCTCTTGGTGCATAGCAGACCTTTTTGGTCCTCAACATGGCACTGCCATGCTTCCGGGCAAAAATGGCTCACAACCTCCCAATTTGCTGGCGTTTTGGCGCTTTCGGCCTCGATCTGGTGAGTTCCAGGCTAGGTGGCTGGTGTTTTTGGGGGAATTTTTGGCCAGCGGAATTTGAGCCGGATCGCGCGGAAAAATCCTGGGTCATATCGGGAATATGGCGCAGGGATTTTTACGGGCGAGACGGCCAAAGGCGGCCAGGACAAAAATTTCATCTAAAAACACCAGCCACCTAGGTGTGTGGTGTTTTTTTAGGGGAATTTTTGGCCAGCGGAATTTGAGCCGGATCGCGCGGAAAAATCCTGGGTCATATCGGGAATATGCCGCAGGGATTTTTACGGGCGAGGCGGCCAAAGGCGGCCCAGACAAAAATTTCATCTAAAAACACCACACACCTAGAGCCGGATTTCCACGTAGGTTTGTTCTCGAAGTTCTTTCACCCAGGTTTCATATACTTTGGCCCGCGCTTCGGTAAACAAACGGTCGTATATGGAGTCCCTCAGCGCTTCCGGATCTTTGACCGGTGTTTTTCTTTTGTCAGTGACATAAACGATTTGAAAACCAAGAGGGGTTGCAATCACGTTGGAAATTTTTCCGACAGGTGTACGAAACAGGGTTGATTCGAGGGCCTCGTCTGCCAGCAATCCTTGTGAAATGTATCCAATATCGCCTCCATCAAGTCGAGTTGCGTCGTGTTCGCTATACTTTCGAGCTAAATCGGCAAATCGTTCCGGTGCTGCGTCCGCTTGGCTACGAATCCATTCAATGTACCGTCGAATATCGTTGATTTCAGTCATTGTAGCATTTGGAGGTACCCGGCGAAGCAGAATACTGGCTCGTACTTCGTCCTGCTCGGTGCCTCCGCCGAATTCTGCATCCAGCACCCGCTGCACATCGGTTGCGGTGATATTGATCCTCGACCGAACTTTGACAGACAACGTTCGTGAGCGAACCAACTCCTTCCGCGTTAATTCCCGATATTCCGGCAACGTCATTCCAAGTCTAGCAATGTTTTCCTCCAGTTGCTCCTGACTCAACCCATTTTGTGCTTTTACTCGCGTGACGTAGTCATCGATTTCGGCGTCGGTCGCTTCGATTCCCAATTCCTTTGCCTGCCCCAACACGAGCAGATTATCTATGAGTGCCTCCAGGGTCTTTTGGCGGATTTCCGCCATATTCGCGCCGTCAATGGGCTCCAGCGCACCGGGGGAGGTAGCTGCTTTGTCAACCTCGTGCAAGGTGATAATGTCGTCACCAACCAGTGCAGCGATACGATCTGCAGTGACATATCCCTCTGGAGGTGGTGGGACAGCGCCTCTAGGAGGCTGTGTTTGTACCGTGGCCGGTTGTGCAAAAACCACCCCAGGGGAGGCCAACGAGAAGCTCATCGTGGAGAAGATAAATGCGAATTGTGCTAACTTAGTCATGTTGAATCACAGAAAAAATTTGGACACTGACAGTCGCACCATCAGTTGGGGTGTTCGGGGGATTCATGCGTATCGTCGCCGATTAGTCCATTTTCTTCGGCCTTTTCTCTCATTCGTTGAATCTCCTTAAGCCCAGGTACCTCGTTTGTCCCGTCTGGCCCAGGGGGAACAAGATCAGGTGGCCGAAATTCTGGGTTTTTGATTAACGCGAGGTGTTCTTCATGCAACTGTACTTGCGCAGCGCTACGTAATTTGGCGATGTATTGTTCACGGGCGCTATCCCGGCGTTCACGGTACAGTTTGTTGTGAATTTGTCGTTTGACTTCGTCTAGGGATTTATCGATTTGTGGCCGCCGGTTGGTGAGCATCAATATCCGAAATTGTTGTCCGTCGGCGACCACGTTGGAGATGTCGTTGATGGATTCTAAGGCAAAAGCGGCATCGACGACCGGTTGCGGTAACTTATCATCGGCGCTGTCACGGTTCCCTTCTTTATCAAAAAAACCCACGTCGCCGCTTGTTGTTTTAGTCACTTCGTCAACGCTGAGCCTTCGGACGTAGTCGTTAAATGTCTGGCGTTTTCTTCGTGGATTTGCTTCGATTTCTTTCAGCAGATCGTTACGAGCCGTCTGTGCTTCAGCTTCAGTCGCCAATACCACCTGACTGACCCGCACTTGCTCAGGTTTGTGGTACAATGTTGGGTTGTCCCTATAATACTGCTCGATTTCCGCGGTCGTGATGTCGGTGGCCGACACCAGTCCAGCAATATCCTCCTCCATGAGTTTCTTCACCATTTGCTGTTTCATAGCGGAAACGACATCCGGATCTTTATCGTAGCCCTTGGATTTGGCCTCGTGCGCCAGCAGCTCAAATTGGATCAGGTTGTCCAAAAATTCCTTTTTCTTTTCAAGGGAGTTGTATCGCACACGTACATAAGCTGGCTGGTTGTTCAGGCGCTCTTCGAATTGTCCCAGCGTGATCGTCTCGTCGCCTATTTTCGCTATCACTTCAGCGCGTTGCGCATCTGTCAACGCGGAAGTGGTGGTCATAGTATGGGGATGGTTTCCGGTTCCGTGTCCTGGTTGCAACACCGGAACCGTACGTGTTGCCTCTGTTTCGGGGCGTTCAGGTTTGGCGTTGTTGCAGCCCCCAGCCGCGGTGGGCATTGCTGCCGCGAGAGCTAAAAAGGTGACACAACGGAGAGTTCTCCATTTTGGGTTCCATGCTCGAATTTGTTTCATCGTTCGTTTCCAATCCCGCATCAAACTACGTGCCATAACGATTTATGTAACCGCGTTGTGCGGTTGATTTCCGGTTTTCCGACCGTGGAGCCCACGGATATACTCGTCCGTCTGCCCAAATTCAACCGTGCAGCTTTGTTACGCCCCTGTCGACGGTCTTTGTGGCGTACCACTTTTCAAATTCCGACAACGCCGTGACGAGAAATTCCGTTCCCTTCGCCCAGTCTGCAGGAGCGAGTTTCAATGCCAATGTTTTGCCCTGCTGCTGGGGAAACCATTTGATTTTGCTCAAAGCTCCATCGGCGATCCGGTCACGTAACGTTGCGTGTAACGACGGCGCCAACGTCAGTGTAATGGCTTGTGGGGTGTAATGAACCAATTCAATGCCCAGGCGTTTGGCCATCACCTTGGCGGCCATGATGTCCGCCAAATTTTGTACTTCGATCGGCGGCTTACCGCAACGGTCTACGAGGTCGCGCAGCGTATCCACAACGTCGTTGTCGTTTTTGGACGACGCAAAACGTTTGTAAAATACCAACCGCATTCCGGTGTCACTGCAATAATTGTCGGGGATGAACGCTGCAATCGGAGCCTTGATCTGGCTGTCGGTTTCTTCGACGGTCTCTTCTCCGCGAAGAGCCGAAACGGCATCTTGCAACATCTCCAAGTACAATTCATATCCCACGGCTTCAATGTTTCCGTGTTGTTCCGCTCCCAACAGGTTACCCGTTCCGCGTATTTCCATGTCGGAACTGGCGATTTGGAAACCGCTGCCAAGTTCGCTGTGTCGTTGCAGAACCGCGATACGTTTCGCTGCATTGCCGTCCAGATGTGTGATGTGTTCGATCAGAAAATAAGCGTAGGCCCGGACATTGCTCCGCCCGACCCGGCCGCGTAATTGGTACAACTCGGCCAGGCCAAATCGGTCGGCACGTTCCACGATCAACGTGTTTGCGTTTGGAATGTCAAGTCCGCTCTCGACGATCGTTGTGCACACCAATACGTTGACTTGACCACGGCTGAACGACCGCATCACTTCTACCAACTGATGTTCCGGCAGTTGTCCGTGACCGACTCCTATCTTAGCGTTTGGCACAAGTGCCCGAATCTGTTCAGCGCGTTTTGTAATCGTTTGAACCCGGTTATGAATCAAATATACCTGTCCACCGCGAGAAATCTCTCGCTCAATTGCAGTTTGGATCACATCATTTGTTTGTGCTTCCACAAAGGTACGAATAGCAAGCCGGTCGGTCGGTGGGGTGGCGATGACGCTGAGGTCCCGTATACCAAGAAGTGACATATGCAGCGTCCGAGGAATCGGTGTCGCGGTCAGTGTCAATACGTGTACGCCGTGCCTGATCGTTTTGATTCGCTCTTTGTCGCGCACGCCAAACCGGTGTTCCTCGTCGATGACCAGAAGCCCAAGATCTCGAAAGGAAACGTCTTTCTGCAGGAGACGGTGGGTTCCTATCAAGACATCCACTTTTCCGGCTCGCACCCGATCCAGAATCTCGCGTTGTTCCGCAGGGGTTCGATATCGGCTGAGGCTTTCGACCGAAATCGGATATCCGTGAAAACGTTGTTCAAACGTCAGGTGATGTTGTTCGGCGAGAATGGTTGTTGGAACCAGCACCGCAACTTGTTTTCCTTCTTCCACGGCTCGAAATGCTGCACGAATGGCGACTTCCGTTTTTCCAAACCCCACGTCTCCACAAACCAGGCGATCCATTGGCCGAGGTTTTTGTACGTCGGAGATGACATCGTCAATTGCGGAGAGTTGGTCCGGTGTCTCGTCGTAGGGGAATGACGCTTCGAATTCTCGATAATACTCGCTGGGAGGTCCAAAGGGATAACCGCGTTCTGCCTCTCGTTCCGCTTGAATCTGGACAAGTTTGTGGGCCATGGCCAACAAGTTTTTTCGCACACGTTTAGTAACTTTAGCCCAGGATGTCCCACCGAGTTTGTCGAGGAGCGGTTGCTCATGTTCGTTTGTCGATGCGTATTTACGTATATGATCCAGCCGCTGTATCGGCAGATACAGTTTGTCATCATCCCGAAAAACAAGATGCAAAAAGTCGCCGATGATGCCGTCAATAGTTAACTTTACGAGCCCTTCGTACTTCGCAAGGCCGAAGTCGGTATGTACGACGGTGTCTCCTGCCGCAAGCTCACGAAAACTCTCAACAATAGCTTTCGACAACCCCTCTTTCCGGCTGCGATTTGTCGCGACGCGCCCCTTCCGACCGAGGATTTCGCTCTCATCCAAGACAACAAGCCTTAATGGCGCGAATCGAAACCCGGCGGAAGTACCGCCAACGAAGATGTTGACATCGTTTGGAGTAGTGGGAATGGTTTCGATATCTCGGTAAGATAACGAACGATCCCAAAGATTACACGCGATTCCATAATGCCGCATCAAACCTACCATGCGATGGGCACTTCCTATGGTGTGGCAGGTTATCGCTACGGACCACGCGGTTGCGCGCCATTCGCGGATGTGTTTGACAAGCGGTGCCAGCGCGTCGTCCTCGGCGCGATGTCGATTGAGTTCTTCGGCAATGTCGTTGTTTTTGTCGACATACAATGTAATTGAATTCGGTGAAATTACCGGTGCGGTATCGGCCAGAATGAGGGCCGCTTTTTGTCGCAACTGAGCGATAATTGCCTCGGTGTCTGCCAAGTATGCTTCCGCCGGAAACACAATCCGCCGGTTTGCCATCGCCTTGTCGCATTCCTGTATAAGTTCGTCCCACTGTTTCGAGAGGATTGTTTCGATCTTAGCCGGCTCCACGACGACCCAAACCGCATCTTGTGGCAAAAAGGTATCCGGTGTGGTCAACTCGTACATAGCCGGCATGTACGCGTTGGCTTCGGGGCCGGCCGTTCCGTTCGTAAATCTTTCTGTCATTCCGCGGGCCAATGTGGCCGGAATCCTCAATTCACTCGCCGTCTGTAACAGGGTTGCCGCTGCGCTCGCGCGTGTCTCACGGGCGCCCGCAAGCGGAGTGATGGGGGGAATTTCTACATGGCGGACATGATCCAGCGATCGTTGTGTCTGGGGGTCAAAAACCCGAATGTTATCGACTTCATCCCCAAAAAACTCGATACGAATTGGTAAGTTAGAAAGCGGGCTGTAAATATCGATCAACCCGCCGCGGACCGCGTAACTCCCTGGATCTTCAACAAGTGGTGCGAAGTAATAACCCAGATCGTGCAGTTGATGAACCAACGTGTCGCGATCAAACGTATCACCTATCCGGACGGTAATAGTCAGCTCTGTCAGCACTTTCCGGTGCGGTATTTTTCGTGCCAGGGCGGGTGCCGAAGCCACCACGTACCGCACTGCAGGAAAAGAGGATCCACGGAGTAAAGCCGTCATTTTGTCCATGGTGGAAAAACGATTTGGCGTTAACGGGTCCACTGGAGATACGTCGGTGGCGAACAGTGTTACGGCGGTGGGACTGTTGTCCGCAGTTGGATCGTACCCGTTTAGGGCGTCGGTGAGGGATGAAGCGACCTCGTCACCAACCACCACCACCACGACGGGCCTGTCCATGGCTCGTGATATTAACGTCAGAAGCAGCGGCATGAAGCCGTGGTTTACGCCGGTGACGGCCAGGCACAAAGATCTGTCGTTCACCCGCCGCAATAACTCGGTAAGGTCCGGGCCGAATGATTCAAACTTGTTTCCTCCGATCCGAAAGGGATCAAGCTGTCCAACTGCCGACATTTGTTACCTAAAGTTGAAGTCTTAGAGGGTGTTTGAGAAAAAAATAAGCTACGCGAGCCATTGGCCTACTGCGTCGGTCCTGCCTCGGTCGGCCCATCCTCAGCGTACCTTCGGGTACGCCT
>JABWCM010000199.1 GCA_013360285.1 Myxococcales bacterium | reverse complement strand
TCGGAAAAATCCTGAGTCATATCGGGAATATGGCGCAGGGATTTTTGCGGGCGAGGCGGCAAAATACGGCCATGACAAAAATTTCATCGAAAAACACCACACACCTAGCGTTACTGTGTCAAAAACACCCGGCATTCGGCCGACGCTGCATCCCCGATACCGCCCCGCCGCTCCCGACGAGGTATTCCCGATACCTCATTGGGAGCGCCAAGGTGGTATCGGGGCGCATCGTTGGCCTTGGTGCTCGGGCCCTTTGTGACACAGTAGTGCTAGTACATCAGGGCAAGTATCCGTACTATTTCGAGAGGTTTATCGTATGTTCTTGACAAGTTCTCCAGTTTCGCACGAATTTCTTGCATTCGCTTCCTATATGTGTCCTGTTCTTCTTTTGATAAGCTTGCAACCAACGAATCGGCGGTACTGCGGTATAGTAGGATCTGCTCGTGTTGAGTCTGATACAGTTTCATCAGTGCAGATTCGGCGGCTTGTTGATCGCCGCGGTTATCTTCAAGAATTTCGCTCGCATCGACCAGTCGCACATATGTGGCATCCAAAAGGCCGGTATCCTGAGACTTACATTGAATCAGCGTGAGTGACAGAAAAACAACAAACGCTAGCCTGCGAATCATACTGTTACCGCCGGAAGTATCATCCATGTCTGGAGACCGGGGGACGCATCAGGGGAAAGAAAGGAAGGGTGCGAAAGGGGGGACTCGAACCCCCACAAGCTAGTGCTCACAAGAACCTGAATCTTGCGCGTCTACCAATTCCGCCACTTTCGCATGTTCCCCCGCAAAGTGCGAAGATAGTACATGTGGCTCAATGAAAGTCAATCGGAAATTTATGGCAAACTAAGAAGGTGTTTTGGTAAAAAATTACGTTACGCGAGCCACTGGCGTACTACGTCGGTCTTGTCTCGGTCGGCCCATCCTCGACGTCCATTTTGGCACGCCTCCGGTGGGCCCCGGTCGTCAAGACCGACTCGTTACGGCCATTGTCTCGCTCACCGGCAAATTTTACCAAAACACCCTCCAAGTACAGGCCATAGAAGAAGTCACTTTTTTGCTGCTCACCGTTCCATGTTCAGAATTGTTGCCGGTTGTGCACGATAGGGTTGCCCTTCGCGTAGTGTGTGCTATGGTTCGCGGTCGGTGTTTGAACCTAACAAATGACAACCAACAGAGGAGATCACAGATGGGTAAAGGTGATGGTAGTTTGAAAATGCGGCGTTTGAACGCACAAAAGAAAAAGAAATCGCGAGAAAAAGCAAAAATCACTGCGGCAAAAGGTAGTCGAATTGCGTCAAATAAGGGGCGAAAGCAGTAATTTAGAGAGTGGGTTCAATAACAAGCGACAGACAAAGAAAACACCATATCAATCGGTTGCGCGTCTTTCTTCAACTGATTCCTGGAAAGGTACACTCGATCCTTGTGGCGATGGGTTGCGGTATTCGTGATGTGTAGCATCGTCCTCAATCGGCCAATTTGTCGCCAACAGTTACATTTTCGTTGACGGTTGCATCGAACGCGAACATGAATTTTGACGATAATTCACATTTGTTTGTTGTCGTGGATGCGTCTTGGACCACTGCCGAGTGAGAAACCGAATATTTGTGACAAAACCTGTATAGAAAAATCAGGTGACGACTCAGAAAGGTCTGCGGACCAGAAATTCCGCGCGCAAATAATATCGTACAACACCAAACTACCTGACTGATGTCGTCGGAGTTGATACTTTGGGCAACCCGGAGCGCCGATTTTTCAACAGATACCGCCGCGTGATGCCGTTTGTCGTGCAGGCTGGCGACCGGTCGGTGCGGGTCGGAACGGTGAATACAAGTTCTGGCGGTGCATTTTTTCAGGCACCGTTATCTGTCACCGTTGGTCAACGGGTAGAAATGGCACTGCCTGATAGCCAACCGGGGCAACCGTCGCGTCTGGTGTTGATTGTTGAAGTGGTCCACCTACAACCTCCGGCTGACTCGGAACTGCAGGGGTTTGGAGCACGTTGGCTGGAGGTACGCAGTTCCGTAAGCCCAGCAATTGTTTCAGAATTTCTTGAACGCGTGCTGGGCATTGCCAAAGTAAGGGTTCGAAAAATTGTTACCGCCGAAGAACGGCCGTTATACATCTTCGAGTTTCCACGGTCGTTGACTGCACACTCCGTCGCTGATGCTGCCGATCTTGCCGATATGTTGGAGCCGGCATCCGAACAAGAGACCGCCGCGGTTCAAGAAGAAAGTGCTTTGCGGTCACTTCCCGGTAAACAAGGATGGCTGCATAAGATCTCGTCATTATTCGGGAAATCCGATCCAGGGCGTGGTGCTTCTGCTGTGGTGGGGGGGCGAGCCACCAAACCGGAGGTTGCTCAGGGTTTGGAGGTCCGCCCGCCGACCAATCCAGGATTTTTTGCGCCCCCACCAGTTCCCGCTAAGCCGGCTCCAACGCCTGTTCCCGAACCGGCGGCTTCGACGGAACCCCGTGTTGGGGTGGCTCGTCGGTCGTCGGGCAGCCGACGGGTTGTTCAAGAACTGCCGCCAGTGGTCTTGACGGTCATCTACCACGACAAACGTATTAAAGGGCAGTTGTTTCGTCTCGGTAAGTCGACAGCAGATGTTAGTTCCGTCAGCGGTATTCCCCCAGTGTACCAACGCGTCACGTTGTCTATGTCGCTTCGATCCGGAAAGAAGGACGTTGAGGTTCAATTAACCGGATATGTTACACGCGTACGTGACGAAACGACGTTCACGGTTCGTTACACCCAGGTTGACGATGGTAACTCGGGTGTCTTTGAGGCATTTTTGGCCAGTGTTCTCCCTGAGTAAATTACCAATCTGTATCGTTATTTATATCTTTCTCCGCCGGAGTTGAGTCCAACGTGTTCTTGTTGATGAGATGCTTATTCTGAAGCTAGTAAAGGGTTTCGATGCTGTGCGGTCGTGGTCGAGAGGCCCGTTATCTTAACGGTGCGTAGGAGGTATCCACAATGAGTGCCAAGTCCGATGCGGAAAAAATTCTAAGCGGAAAAAAATCGCTACAGGTTGGGCGAGCTCTGGCTTTGGTGCGGATGCTCGAACAAGAAGCAGCAGCAGGAGATGTGGATTCCGCCGGCATAAAAACACGATTGATCAATATGCTGCTCAGAGATGTGGAGTCCGGACTGTCGGTAAGTTTATTACAGGATTCTGCGCCGACATTGCAAATACGTACCGGAGATTATGGCATTCCCTGCATTATCCCGACCGATCACTTGGAACCGGATACGCTCCCCATTCTCCAACTAAGATACGGCGTTGATGTTCGTTTGGATGGCGACAACGTCGCCGGTCTCGTCGTTATTCCGCCTGACGCATCTACCAAAAAGTTGTGCCGGGATTTGGACGCGTCGGGTTGTGTCGCCAAAGCGCGACAATGTATCGCTGAATACGATTACGACACGGCTGTAGACATACTTCGACTTGCGGTCATAAAAAGCCGCGGCGCGTTACCGATGGTTGAGGCTCTCGCGGAGTTTCTGGTTGACCATTACGCGTATTACGACGAAGCGCTGGCGTTGCTGCGTTCTCCCAGGGTGGCAACCCTGACAGGTTCCGTTTTACAACGTTGTTTGGCCGATGCGTTGTATCACACACATCAATGGATGGAGGCAGAACCGATCTATCGGCAGTTGATAACAAAAAAAGATGATATGCTGCCTACCTGGATGCTTCGGTTGGCACAAATATGTTTGGAAAACGGTAACCCTGCGGAAGCGCTGTCGTTTGCTCAGAAATGTCAACAATATTCATCGATTGGGAAACAGGCACAGGATGTGATTGATCGTGCGCGGGCGCGTCTGGAAACGGAACTGGCTATTGTTGTGAACAAAGCCCGGCTGGCTGTCGAGGAGGGCCGCCTCGGAGACGCAAAAGAGTTGGCAGAGCGGTTGGCTACGATGGTCGTAGCGGGTTCCGATGTGTCTGCGTTGTTGCAATCCATACGTGACCTAGAGAACAAACAATTGCAGGAGGAGATCCTGACGGAAGCGACGCAGGCTTTACAGGCAGGACACCAAACCCATGCACTTCTGGCTTTTCGTCGCGTCCTTGAACGTGCTCCGGACCACGCTTACGCGTTGGAGCAAGTGCGGCGACTTGAAGCGGAAGAACTGGACGAACAAGCACGTCGTTCGTTAAAAAATGCGGCCGACATGGAATCAGAACGAAGAGTTTCGGGTGCAATCCAAGAACTTTTTCGAGTCGCCCAACGGCCGGGAGGCGCGACGCGATTGAATGAACTCGATGACGGTCGAAGTTCACTTGTGTCGGTTCTGGTAAGTTACATGGAATGGGGTCCAAAGAATCCGGAAAAATCACTTGAGTCATTAATTCGGTTACGAGATGCGGAGAGTGCGTTCAATTCCGGTGACATGGAACGCGCGGTAATGTTGGCGGAGGAAGCGTTGCGTGGGCTCAAAGGCTATCCCGTGGCTGAGCAACTGCTGGACAAAGTGCGCAAAGCGCGTTCCGCTCACATCGCAGCCATGGCCGACGAAGCTTACAAGGCGGGGGTTAACGCCGAGTCAACAAAAGACTTTGGCACTGCGCTCCGACGTTACGAGGAAGTTATTCGTCTCGTTGGCGAGTCGTTCAGTGATGTGGCGGAGCGTCGTCATCGAATCAAACGGGAAATGGACTTTGATTCGCGAATAGCGGAACTTACTGCCAAAGTTGAACAAAGACTGGGGGCGGGACATTTATTTGTGGCCCAACAGTTGATTCGGCAAACAAGCCCTGACCTAGCAGAGGCTCGGCCGGTTTATGAGTTGGAGGCGCGGATACGAAAAACGATTGACGAGGCGTACCCAATGGTTGGGTTGCAGCGTACGAGCCCGCCCATGCTTCGAGGAGATGCGGCGGTGTTTCATTCGCATTGGTTTGGTTTGAATGACATTGTCGCCCGTGATGTGCGTATTTTGCTGGATGGGTTGACCGGTAATCTCGTTTTATTAACTAAAGGAATGCTTATCTTACTTTCTGGAACGGATTTACTCGTGCATTGCGCCATTAAATTACCCGATGCTGTCGGCGGGAACGCTCAAGACGAGGCGGTTTTTGCTGTTCCGGGACCTGATGGCAGTATGAAAATTTTCATTTTTCACACCGTGAGCCGTACAGCTTGGGTAATTCGAGTTGTTCGTGATCATGCTTGTGTTGAAACTCGTCTGGACTTTTCCCGAGCAATCACACCGATGCCGACAGAAGGACAAGGGACTCGGTCTGCTGCAGTGGTATCGGGCGAAAATACCCTGGTATTGCTCGATTTTAACCAATCGTCGGGTGGTCGCCGAGATTCTCGACTTGTTGTGATCGGCTTGGAAGACGGACGACCTTTGGCGTCTGAGAGTTTTGCCTACGGCCACATGCACTTGATTCCGGTTTATGGGAGCAATTATCTGCTTGCCGCTCGTTGTTTTGACCCGGTACTTCGTCAACACAAATCCTGGTATCACGCACTGATTCTGGACGGCCGCGGAAAAGTGATTGAACGATGGAATATTGAAGGACTTGATGAAGAAATCTACGCTTTTCGGCAGGCATTTTCCAGTCCAGTAACCGGACGTTCCTACCTGGAGTACTGGTACCTCGATCCGCTGTCCGGGCGTGTCGCAAACGACGGGGGAGCGTTTATGATTCTAGGGAAAGACAAACGCCTATTTTATCAAGCGCTTACTCCGGAAATTCTCCTTGGATCCGGGCGAACAATAAGCGGAGGATTGCAGGTGGTTCCGGGTGACGATGAACGAGACTATCTGCTTTGGGTGTGGCGGGACGAAGACAAAAACACCGGTGTTGCCGTCATAGATGGAAAGGACGTGCGTACTATTGGCCACACGGTCTACGGGAGAGCCGTGCACATCGGGGCGATTCGCTCCGATTTAAGTCGCAAACGTGCGTACTGCGCTATCTTTGCGAACGATAGAAGTGGTTTTCGCATTGAGCCCTTTCACTATTCCTCGGCGCAGTAGTGGCGGTGCGATGTTGAGGACAAAAAAGATATATCCCGCCCTAAGAGGGTCAGCTTCGAGCCGGGAGTGACCCTGAGAAAGCTAATTTAGCGTTGAAATGGTGGGGACCCGACTGAGGCGATATCAAGTATATGCCGCGCCGACGGGCATGGCCAAGGCAGCCTAAATTAGCCGAGCATGGCGCAATTATCTATTTCCGCTGACCCTCTCAGGCGGAATTTCTCACCGGAACCGCGCCTGTTGCCTGGATGAACGTTTTTTGCAGCAAATGAACCGGGAGCCTCTTATTTGGCATGTGGATGACTCAATCGGGGGGCGATACACGATGATATCGGAAACAAACATTGTCGAACGCATGTTTGTTCCTAAGTTGGACGTATGCGCGTTCTGAATCTGAGCTGAGCTGGGTTGGTCTGGAGCTTCTGGTTCAAGATGAACAGAGAGTCGTTTAAGTTAGTGTGTTCCGGCATTTATCTTAGCTCGACGTGCATTGCGGTTCCCACCATAGCGCAGGCATTTCCGAACCCCGCTGAGGTTTCCGAGTGGTTGATCGATTCCAATACGTATTACGAGCGTTTGGAGTCGATGGTTGCATTGGGTGCCGCAGCGTTGCTTCCATTGGGCGAGTGGATCGATGACCCACAGACGTCAGTTGAGGCGCGACGATTTGTAGTGGCTGCTGCAGCCGGGATCGGTAATGAAAAAGCAGTACCGTTGTTGAGTCGGATTGCGTGGGATGACCCCGAGCCGCAAATTCGAAACTCCTCCGCAAGTGTGCTCGTTTCAATGCCCTTCGAGGGCGTCAAGTCGTTTGTATTGGCTGCCTTGCGGCATCCGGAACACAGTCCGTTGGCTCTGATGGCTCTTCAAACGCGCAGAGTACACGGGGCCGATGGTGAGTTGTCGGTGTTGCTTGGCGGTTCGGATACGCAACGTCGTCGACTCGCTGCCGGTGCCTTGCTGGTGCAGGAGACACCCAGCGCTTTGCACACCTTGGCGCGTCTTTCAGGCGATTCAGATCCACACATAAGAGGGTACAGTGTGTTGGCTCGGCTTATTATGGGAGACCCATTTGAGCCGGAATTGACTTCAATTTGGCGACCATTATCGGAGTCCGAAACCCAACCAGCACTACAGTTGCTCGATTTGGCTCGATTTGGCGTTCAATTTGTTCAATTTTTGACAGTTCTGTGCACAAAATACCCAGAGTATCTGCAGGATTCTCAAACTGAGTTGGTTTTTCGAATTCTACGAGATTTGGCCTTTCGTCGACCTGATGCCATTACTCACCCATCGGTAGAACCGTTTGTTATAAAAACACTCGCGACCCTGAGTGAACGAAATGCCAATATTTCATCATCGAACACTGGATCTCTTACGGATTCCGGAGTGATCATACGCGCTTACGGCGTCGAAAGAATGTATGATCTATTGCATTTCGAATTTGCGTCGAACTCGGTGCCGTCCCGTTTGTTTTCGATGGAAATGTGTGGCTTTGGCGACGGTTCGAAAACACTCGCACTACTTCAGCAAGGCATTGATGACTCGAATGTGGATGTCCGACTGCGGTCTTTTCGAATGATCGCATACCGCGCTTCAAAAAAAGAAGGTGCGGCTGTCGATTTACTTAAAGACGCGCTGTCAAATGAGCAGCCTGCGTTTGAAGCCGTGGTTGCAGGCATGGAGTCAAACCAACGTTCTCTTCGTGAACTCGCGGCGCCGTGGGTCGCATTTTACCTTGAAGTCGACAACGGACTTGTTGACCGAACTGTTTTGCTGAAAGCAATCGCGAGGCGTCCGTGGACCTCGTCCGTCCGTAATGCAGTGCATGCTTTGCTGAGAACATGCAAAGACCGTTTATGTTTTGATGTTGTTGACATTATCGCGGAGACGCATGATTCCGAGTCGGCTGCGGTGCTTCTAGCTTTCGCCCAGCGCGTATCGGGAATGCTTCGCGCCGAGGTAATTCGATGTCTTGGGGAGCTTGGGACTACGGAAGTGGCTCCATTTCTCGTTGAAATCTTATCCAATGTGGGAGATCCGAACAGAACAGAGGCTTTTGCTGCACTTGGACGTTTACCGTCTGATTCTTTCTGCGGAACACTTATGGAGCAAGTCGAACGTGTTACTTCTGGTCGTGCACGTCGTGGACTAGCACGATGGGTGGGAAAATGCGCGGCTGATGAGTCGTTTGTAAAAAGGTTACGCGCGGAATTGAGTAACCCCCATGCGACGGAGGCGCTTCTCGCCGCTCGCGCGTTGTATTACACCCATCGGCTACGAAAGGAGGATATTGAGTTGATTGGCGACCGGTTGACCTCCTTCGACGTTCGTAACTTAACAACAGCGCTGGAACTGTTGAGCGATGTCAGTCCGCAGCACACGGAGACGGTGTGGCGCGTTGTAGAGCCGATCCGTGCCGAATTGGTGGCAACCCATCCCGATCTGACCAAGTCAATTTTGAGTCGTTGTTGTTCGTTTTTTGCTGTTTCGAACCACTTGGCTTTCGTGAGCAACATCGAGCGATGTGGTTCGGTTTACCCGATAGACCAAGGGGATTTAGCGGCTCGTCTCATGCACGGAGAGATTGGGGAAGTTGCTCTTGATTGCACGAGCGCGCCAGACGTAACTCTTGCCCGGATATGTCGACAGGCGGAGCGGTTGCGCGTTGAGAAAAAAAGTACCGTTGGTATGTGGGTGAACGCTGCCCGGTCGTGGGATCTGGATGTCCGAAATTGGGCAGAAAAGAGATTACATCAAGACGCAGAAAGTTACGACATAGGTGCACTCTGTGACCTTTTGCGACTGGATCATCCGATGAATCCAGAAGACGCTATGCGCGAGGTTCTCGCTCGTTATGGCGGAATCTGTCCGGATGTCGTTCAATAGGGCTCGACGGTTGATTTCAAGCCGGAAGCGAACCAGGTGGAGCTATCCCAGGTTTCCCGCAAGAATGCACAGCGAAGCTGCCAAAATGCTTGCGAATTCTGGGCGCATGGTCCGTGTCCTTGCGGAGGCGGGCAACCAGCCCACCGATCACGGATACGGGAGCGCGTCCCCAACGCGTGCGCAGTTTGGCGGCGCAGCCAAAGGCTGGTGAGAAATCCAGCCTAGGTGGCTGGTGTTTTTTGATGAAATTTTTGTCCTGGCGGCCTTTGTCCGTCTCGCCCGTAAAAATCCCTGCGGCATATTCACGATATTCCTCGGGATTTTTTCGGACGATCCGGCTCAAATTCGGCAGGGTCGTGAAATCCCCAAAAAAACACCACACACCTAGATGTCGATTGCGTCGTCTTCTTCGTCGACTTCCACCTCCACAGTGTCCACCCACGTAAAAGAAAGTGCCGTCGAAAGCAAGTACGCTGTGTTGTTCGATCTCTTGGGACCGGTTCCGGGAAACGTTTTAAGGTGTTTTGCGTCGCTGCCCAGGAGATCCCGCAGTCGAGAAACGGCAACTTTTAGTCTAGTGCGTGCACGTTGATCGTAGTCCCCATCTCCCCAGACCGCGGCGGCAAGAGAGGGCGCATGTACCAATTCCCCGGGACGTAGCAGCAGTGTTCGAAGCAACGGCAAGACCACCCGTTTCAGGTCTCCCGGTTTGATGTTGCCTCGGTGATAGATCTCACATTTGCCGTCCATTTCGACGACTGTAAGCGTGTCTCGGCGGATTGATGACAAAACACGGTCTACGTCGCGCCGGGAGAGCAGTTGTTCTCCTTCTGGTGTCAATACCCGATACATGACAACGGTCGCACGGCGTTTGGCTCTTTCGGGTCGGGCCGGGGTGTCGAGGAACGGTTCTCCGCGTAATCTACGTTGGTATTGAACGACCGCCGTTGCCCCAAGATCGGCTGCCGCATCCAATACCGGCGCAAATCGTGTGTGTTCGCCCAAATCGTACCCACGGCTGTTGGCGATTTGGCATGCTTCTTCCGCGTAGACGCGCACGGGAGCCCGTGAATTTGTGACCCGTCCGCTGCCAAGTCGAAGATGTGTCTCGGCCAACAACATACTGCAATACGCCTGAAGGAATTCTGTTGAAAGTCGCGAGAAACCGTCTCTTGCGCGTTCAAGATTGGTCACCGCATCAGGAAGACGTCCTTCTGCTGACGCGATAGACGCCCGTGCCACCTCGGACAACGCTGCGACGGATGGTTCGACCCGGCGGAGATCACCCATGAATCCCCGTACGCGTTCGACCAACTCGCGCGCGAGGGCAGGGCGACCCCGTTCAGCGACAAACGCCGCGTATCGCGTCATTACTTCCGCGCGTAGTTTTAAATTTGCGCTTCGTTCTATTAAGTTAAGGGCCTCTCTGAATTCGCGTTCGGCGTCCTCATATCGCTCTTCCGCGATACGTAACTGGATTAGCGTCAATAGCGTATAAGCCATTCCGGACAAGCTTCCAACACGTCGTCGGACACTGAGCGCATTCATGACCCGGGTATTTGCGGTTACGAAATCCCCTCGTAGCAAAAAACACCGTGCGAGGCTGGTTTCGATCTGTCCAAACAGATCGGGTTGCACTTGCCTATCAACGAGGAATGCCGCACGTTCAAATTGTCTGGTAGCGGTTTGTACGTCACCTTGCCTCAAGGAGATCTGCCCCAAATCACGGAATGCCTGTGCTTCTGCACGTTTTCTGCCAGATTCCGACGCATGCGTAGCGATGTCCTTCAGCACCTCGGCAGCGACTTCGTGCTTTCCGGCTTCGAGCAGCAGCAACGCACGTAAGCTGAGTAAATCGAAGCGCATGGAAGCAACCGCGTCCGCACGGCTATCGGTCTTATCAAAAGTAGCCTGCTCAAGCGCGCTGAGTGCCCGCAAACAATAGGTGTTGGCTTCGCTAGACCTGCCACGTAACCACGCGATGTGGGCCTGCACGGAGCCGACACGCGCGTAACCAAAATTTCGTTCGGCCGGATTGCTCGTGCTGCCTGTGCGCAGAAATTGTTCACAACGCGCGAGCGCTTCTCGAGCCCCCGACCAGTCTCCCGCGGCCGCTCGCACACGAGCGTGCAGGGCTGTTGCGCGGAACGGTAGACTACCGATGTGGCCTGAAAGGGTATCCAACCACGTCAGAAGGCGATCCGGCGAAACCCGCTCCACTAACTGATCAGTGTGATCCTCCAAAAAACCGAGTGCATTATCCCATTCACTTGCGAGCATGAAATGCGCTACGACGTCTGGAAGTGCAACTTCACCGCCGTGTTCCATAAGGTAGATCGCCGCTCTTCGATTGGCATCAACCATCGCCTGCGGAGAAAGACTGTCCCCCAGAACACGAAACGCTTCACGAATTAGTGGTGCGCGTAATCGTGTCCAGTTTCCGCGTACAATAGCAAAATCGAGATCAATGAGCGCTTTGTGGATAGCATTCGCGACAGAAGAATCGCCAATGACGGTTCGCAGTAGTTCCTCGTCAAATCGCCGAAGGACTGCCATTTGACCGAGAATTCGTATGTCATGAACAGGAAGAAGCGGAACAAGACGGTTTTGTACAAATTCAACAACGGCTTCCGGTGGATCGGTTCTCCGCAGCATCGAACGCAGTACTTCAACGTCTCCGTTGTCGGGGGTTATGAAGGTTAACAGTGCTGGCCACCCTCCTGTGACGTCATGTGTTTCGTCAATGATTTCTTCAGGAACTTGGCCTCTCATGTTCTGATTCAAATATCGTCGTGTCTCGTCGGGTTCGAAACCAACGCGATCTGGGCGAAGTCGATGATGGTCGACGCCTACTAGCGCAATTTCGAGTGCCTCGGGTACGGGAGGACGAAGAAACAGCACCAGTCGACGGTCCGGAAACTCGTGAGTCCAAGCGCAAAGTTTCGAAAACGACTCTGGCGGGAGTTCGTTAGCGTTGTCGACTAGTAATATTGCGGATTCTGACGTCGGCAAATCCCGGCCCCAATCGGTCGCTCTAGATAGGATCGCTCCCGAAAACAAATTGTCCAGGCGTATCGCCAGATCGCTCTTGGCAAATCCCGGTGGAGCGATCACCAATGCAACGGGTTCTCCTCGGCGTATTCGCTCGATTAACCCCGGACGATCAATACGAAGGGGAGATCCGCCGGATGTTTCATTAATATAAGAAAGTGGAGCTGCTTCTCGAGCCATGGTTGTTGTTCCCTTGGTTGGCGGTGTTTGAGTTTCGTCTGAATGGGGACCTGCCACTGCGCTTGCCTCGTATTGCAAAAAAGCTGCTGCTACCGAAACACAAGACGATACAGCTTGTGAAATATCTTGAGTCGAACGCGCGCTATTTGCGGCGTCATTAGGTCATTTTGCAAGGAACATGGGTTGTGTTGTGCTACTGAAACCGCCGAAACTCAAATCCGAAAAACGGTAACACGTTCAACTGCGCATAATTTTCATTCCATTTGCGGTTTTGGCTGAAACCCGACTCAAACCTGCCAAAAATTCCCTTCACGGTACACAAGCGGCGTTTTTGCGACGCTCACTGATACCCCACTCAGACATGTGATTTTACTCTAATCGGTTACGAACCAATGTGCAACCAAGTTTAGTCGCGGTACGATCATATATTGACATCCGAAATTGTGTCGTTCAAAAAATTCTGATGGGCAAAAATAATGTACTTGTGTGCTGCTGCGAACCAGACAGAGTTAACTTCAAGGCGGAAGTGACTCTGAGAGTTTGTGAAAAAATAGCTACGTGTCCCAATTCCGGCCGCTTTTGGCCCCATTGTCTCCGAAAAAGATTTCGCAATATGCCCGATATTACGCAACTTTCTCAAAGCCAATGGGCGCGGAATCGGCTGACTTGGGTCACGTCCATATTTTTTCCCAGCCTCAGAGAGGGTCAGCGGAAATAGATGAGTGAATCCTGTTCGGCTAATTTAGGCTGCCTTGTCCAGTCCCGTCCTTGCGGAATATTCCCGATATTCCTCAG
>JABWCM010000198.1 GCA_013360285.1 Myxococcales bacterium | reverse complement strand
CAGCGATACCTGACCGCATAGGTACACTTTCGTCTTGAAGAACAGCAAACGCATTTCGCAACGCTGGAGGCAGCGCTGTATCCATGTAACTTAGCATTTGGCCCACTTTCATAAACGCTCCTTTTAAGTGGCCCATTTGTTTTAGCATTTGCGTAGCCGCAGCAAGGTCTTCAGCCGAACTATCACCACCTACCCAACGAGTGACAGCACCTTTTCCAAGACGTGCAGCCGAGCCTAGAGCCGCGAGGGATGTTCGAGTAGTACGACCCAACCAAGAAACGGGAATCCTTTCGAGCGACTTGGTCTCAATTTCCGGCGGCTCGCCAGAGCCGGAACGATTCTCACCATTCGAACCAATTGTAACCATACTTCTTGCCACAACCGCGACCGGGGCTACGTTTTTGTTTGTGTGAAAAGCGGGAGTTGTCGACATCTAAAACATCAAAATCCGAACAATATCGGCGACAAACCAATGATAGTGTTTCCAAAGTGAACGCAATTTCTCGAAATCGACATAAATGTCTTACTTATGGAACTATTCCACTGAAAATACTGGGAGGAGCAATAAATTCTTTTCTTCGAACCCAGGTCGGCCCATCGCTTCTTAGGACCAGAATATCCACGGGAGGTGCAGACCGAGCTAAGCCAGGAGAATAACGTTCTTTCGCAATTTCGACACCTACCAGAAATCCAGCCAAATCGATTGCGTTCTGTAGTGGCATGCTAAAATCGAGGCGCTCCGGACCCCACGCAGATGTATGGCGCACTTTTCTCACAATCTTTGAGATAACATCCTCATCCAATCCCTCGTCCTGTAAGACGGATCGCAGAACTGGAGAATGTCCCCACCACAATGTTTGAATAGCCTCGGTCACTCCGTACCAAGAAATGGTGAGGGTTTGACGATCGGCAATGAGCCGCGGCTCTTGAGCATTGAGGTCCAGTTGAAAGACCTGTCCATGGTAACTTTGTGGCGAATATCCACCCACCAATAAATGAAGCCCGCCGTCGTCATTCGAAATTTGTGTTTCGGCTATTTTCTGGCGTAAAAACGCAAATAGTTCGTTTGCTGCAGCTTCCACCGTTGTCAAATTGCGATTTTCCCCAGTCCACGTCGCGCTGAATTCTTGTATGAGGCTTGGAACGGAACGTTGACCGATCACACCACGACCCCACATCGCGGTGCCCATTGGCAACCCACAAATCACAGACAACTTGTGATAGCTGTCGTATCGATTATCGCCCGTCCCTCTTCGCGTGACGGTCATTGCACTGTCCGCAGCAAAGACGATGCCGTCGGGTACTTTGAAGCACACAACCGTTGTCATTGAGCCCACCATCCTTCCGTGTATTTGATTCGAATAACCATATACCTTTCTTGTAAATATGAATAACCATTCCAATTGGAGGTAACGAACGTCAAAAAATTTGTGCCACGACCATCCAAAACGAAGTTTACAATTCCGTTCGCCAGCCCCTAACGAATATTAGTCGTTTGATGACATAACGACACGAGTGGAGCGCTTTAAATACAGACGCCGCAACCCATTTCAATCCGAGCAGAAGTGTTTACTGCGAAAAAACATGCAAATGAAACCGTTCGTCGACCGCGTTGGAACCCTCAATAATACGAACAGACCCGCATTGTTAGGCGATGCAAGCAAAAAGTGAAGTTTTTGGGTTTCAAATGGTCGCGGAATACGGTAGAAACAACTCTATAAAAGAAGTGCTTCACTGCCAGGGTAGAATCGGTGCATCAAACCGGTTACCTGCTGTGGGGTCGTGTCGGGAAACGTAGCCTGATTTTGGTTGACATCGCCCGACAAGAAGCGTGGGCTCTTTGGGAGTTGAGCAATGAAAAAAACTGTACTTTTACTGTTTGTAGCCTTCATGGCGTTGGTTTGGTCGGGTTGCCAGGATGAACCGGTACCGGAACAGGCGCCTCCCGGTAATGACGAACTGACGACGACGTCCGCAAACTCTGGTGCGGGCGGTGAAGTTGCAACAATCCAGGGCGCCCTCGGCCCAAATCCGAAAGTGGTGATCACCGCACCATCGAATTCCCAGTCATTCGACGTGGCTCAATCCATCAATGTTACTTTCACAGTATCGGACTTTAACTTACCAGCAGATGGAACGGTTCATATCTACGTCGACGGCAACCAAGTGGCTAACTTAAACAGTACGGCACCACACGTGTTGAGTGGGTTGCCAATCGGCAATCGAAAAATTGCGGCTGTTCTGACCAATACCCTTGGAGGAGAGCTGACAAACAAAGATGCCACGTCCGTCGTATTGGTGAAAGTCACAAAGAACTGTGTAACAGCGGCGGATTGTAGTGATGGATTGAGTTGTACTCTTGATGCCTGCACGGGCTCCGGTGCCAACAAGATTTGCTCCTGGGGCCCGTTACAAACCGGTTGCTGTGGTTCCAAATTTGATTGTCCGGCAGGGTACTTCTGTGAAAACAATCAATGCGGTAACTGCAATATCGACGACGACTGTAACGACGGAAACGTCTGTACGACCGACTCGTGTGTCAACAAGGTCTGCGCCAATACAAAAATCGATGGGTGTTGTAATCTGAACTCTGAATGCAACGACGGTAACGCGTGCACCTTCGACGTGTGTGACCCAGGTGGTCATGTTTGCGTCAACGTGCCCAACCCCGATCCATTATGCTGCTCTACAACGTCGCAGTGTAACGACAGCAACCCATGCACCAACGATGCGTGCATCAACAACAAGTGCCGTTACGGACCAAAAGCCGGTTGTTGCACCAGTTCGACCCAGTGTGTTGACACCAACCCATGCACCGTAGACGCCTGCAACACTACGACAAACACTTGTACGTTTACCAAAGTCAATGTCGACATTTGTTGTGAAAACAACGCCGAATGCGATGATGCCGACCCATCTACAATTGACAAATGTATTACAAATGTGTGCGACAACACACTCGATCCCACTTGGTGTACGGACGACTCGGAGTGCGCGGATACCAACCCTTGTACTGTTGACACCTGCGTGAACAATCACTGCGGAACACAGACTATCCCGGGCTGTTGTACCACCAATCTGCAGTGTAATGACGGAGATAGTTGTACCGCCGACGTATGCAACTTAGGAACCAATACCTGCACAAATACCGCACTTATTGGTTGCTGCAAATCCAACTCAGAGTGCGATGATTCGAACCCTTGCAATATTGACGCATGTATCGACGGTGAATGCCGCCATGGACCAGACCCGACCAAAGTGGGCTGCTGTCAAGTCAATACCGATTGTTTCGACAAAAACCCATGCACGACCGACGCATGTGTAAATGGTGTCTGTGCGTACACTCCCGTTGCCGATCCATTGTGTTGCACATCGCCTACGCAATGCGACGACAACGATATTTGCACGACCAATGCATGCATCACCAACAAATGCACGTTTACTCCGATCAGCGGTTGCTGTAAGGGGAATGTCGATTGCAACGACACCAACCCATGTACAACTGACACATGTAACGTGTCGACCTTGAAATGTGTCCACGTCAATCTCGATGGGTGCTGCCAAAGCGACTATCAGTGCAAAGACGACGACGCCTGCACAACCGACAAATGTGACCTTGTCAACGGCGTGTGCGCGAACACGCCGGTCACAACCCCCGGATGTTGCAACACAGACGCAAATTGCAACGACAACAACGCATGCACAACGGATTATTGCTTAAATAACAAATGCCGTAACGACCTAATCGTTGGATGTTGTACGGCGGATTCCCAATGTGTATCGGGAGATGTATGCAAGGTTGGTACATGTAACACAACTACCAAGACATGTACCTATGCGCCCAACCCCAATGTGCCTCCCGGTACGACCTGCTGCACAACATCGACGGCATGTAACGACAACAATCCATGCACCACAGACAAATGTTCGGCAGGTGTCTGCAGCAACACGCCTATCGCGTTGTGCTGTGTTACCGTTGCCGACTGCAATGATGGAAACCCTTGCAATACAGACCTGTGTATCTTCAAGAAATGTAAGTATGAAAACAAACCGCCGGCAGGGGGTGCCACCTGCTGTACACAGAACTCGGATTGCCCGCCATCGAACAACCTATGCACAGTAAACGAATGTAACCTGGGAACAGGCTTATGTGAGGCCAAGCCGGTTGCTCAGTGTATCAAACCGGTTCCCTATTACGAACCGTTTACTCTGATGACAACGACCGAGCTAAAAAATCAATCCGGCTGGTCATTTGTCGACTTTGGGACAAAGACAAACTTCCAAAACTGGAGAACGTCGGTCATTGGTGCGTTAGGCCTCAATACGCATCTCGAATTTTTTTGGTATCCCGTTTATACGAACGTGGACTCCTGTGCCTATAGCCCGTATATCGACACCTTGGCCAACTCCAAGATCACGATGCAGTACGAATGGGGATACACCCACTTCGCTGACACCGTCAATTTGCGAGTTGAAGCTTCCGCTGCTGGAGACTTCAGTGACACTGAAGTAATCGACGCGACGATTGCCACAACGTCGCTGTCGCGGCGAAAAAGTACCTATATTCTTGAGCCGCCGCTTGCCGGAGCGACCAATCTTCGGTTCCGTTTCTGCCTACAAACGGCGAACACCTACTCACTGTATGACTGGGATATTGACAATATTCGAGTTGTACCGGGCTCAGCGCCGGAGTTTCTGGAAACCCCCGAAGCTACCGAAATCGCGTTCCAGGGAACTCCGCGGTTTATTGCGGTAAAAGCCGAAGATGAGGACAACCAGCCGATTTCCTTCCAATTGGTCGGTGCACCGGATTTTGTGTCCATCACTTCCGCCACACAGGCCCCCGATATGACATGGGGTGCAACGATCACCGTCAATTCAACCTCGCCGAACCAGGCGGGTACTTACAACATCACCCTGCGTGCAAACGACGGCACCATCGACGTGGATTACGATTTTACGTTGATCGTAAAGGCGACCGAGGGTCATTTGATTATCGCTCCGCCCGAAGTTAATCAGAACAGCGCTATATTAGCACGCAGCGCTCTTATTTCACTTGGATACTACGCCCAGATCACGGATGGCTTTGAGGTGTTTCCGACATTCGACACTTTCGACGCGGTTTGGGTGATGCTAGGTGCTTATCCAGAATCCCATGCGTTGACGAATGCCGAAGGGGCAAAGTTGGCCGCGTACATCAACGCCAATGGGCGTGTTTACATGGAGGGCAGCGATACGTGGGCGTTCGATTTGCCGACCGCCGCCCACCCGTTGTTTGCCGTCGACGGACTTGCAGACGGTGACGTTGTGGACGGACCATTGCTTGGCTCCACGGTCGCTGAAGGGTTGTTGTTCAACTACACCCCCGATCTCACAATCAACAACGTCGTAGACCAACTACAGCCGACTGCTAACGAAAACGCCGCCGCAATACTGACAAACGACGGCACCGATACATACGACGTGGCCATCGCTCACGACAAAGTCATTTATCGAACCATTGGATCGTCGGTTCTCCTCGGTGGACTCGTCCCCGGCGCAGCAACCTCGGTTAAGACATTGGTGGGTATTTACGCTAATTTCTTGGCGAATGGATTCCCGTTTTGCTTCAGCGATGCTGGATGTAATGACAGCAATGTTTGCACCCTTGACAAATGTGTTGCGAATGTCGGGTGCCAATACACTTCATTGCCCGGCACATGTAACGATAACAGTGTCTGTACTCAAGTGGATGCGTGTTCGGCTGGCGTATGTGTCGGCGCGTCGCCAATCGATTGTGACGACAGCGACCCATGCACAACGGATTCTTGCGACCCGATACTGGGTTGTCAGCACATTCCCTACACTGGACCGTGCAACGACGGCTTTGCATGTACGGTCAACGACACCTGCGCTACGGGCGATTGCCTTGGCGACCCAGTCATTTGCCAGGACGACAACAATCCGTGTACGGCGAATATTTGTGACCCGACATCCGGCCAGTGTTATCCACCCGCACCGAACGGAACCATCTGCGATGATAACAATCAGTGTACGATTGACACCTGTCAGGCGGGGATTTGTGCGCCAACTGCATTCCCGCCCTGCTCCAATCCGGTCGCGGGTGTTGTCTGCGTCATCAGTGGTCAAGCGGGATCAACCGTCGAATGTCAATTCAATATGGCTCGTATGGCTCAGGCTGACAATGAGTGCACCGCCTTCCAGGCAACGATCGGTTATCCCACGACCCTTACGCTCCAGTATATTTCCGACGGAGAATTGTGTTTCCCGACGGGTCTGCCGGAGCCCGACGACCTATTCTGTCTACCGTACAACCTGCCTCCGTTTGTATCGCTTCAATCCGGTCACCTGCTGACAACGGTTCCTGGCGATCTGTTCTCCTGGACTACCGGTGGTGATATTCTGATGGCAAACGTCACAGATCCAACCGTTCCGATGACGGATGCTTATCTTAGCGCCGGAGCCATCCAGGGTAATGAACTCCTTATGACTCTGCACTTCGTGCTAAACGACGACATATCACCGTTGACACCCGCAGTGGTCAGTGCAACGGGCATTGTCGCGGTGGATGCCGCCGCAACCATTCTCAACGTGGAGTACACCAATCTGCTGATGAAAGTGAGCAACCCCTAAAAAGCGCTGCCGCTTTTCCGTACCCTCAGCCCGCCTAATATTCATCCGATGCTAATTTAGCTGGTTCGTCCCCACACCCCAAAACAAGTCTAACCTGGATGTCTCATGAACTTGAGGCAATGGTGGTCAACTCACCGGCGTATTTCTTTCCTGCTGGGTGCATTAGACGTAGCCGCGCGGAAACTGGCGTGCAGAGCCCGTCGAGCCCGACACAGGAAAGAGTACAACACCAGAGGACGCACCAGCTTAGCGATCTCGCTGCAAATCCTGGTGAAGTTGGGTGGTCTCGCTATCAATCGTCTGGTAACAAATGCCGGTTAAAACTTCACATTGTCCGAGTGCTAAAAACCCAACACCAAGTTGTAAGTAACTGAAAATCGCTGCGTTTGTGAAAAAAGTTGGCGACAGACTTGGATGCGGAGATTTTGGCTTCACCGCCCGGACGAAAACCGGGTAATACCGCGAATATTGCGACGATTTTTTCTCACAAACTTTCGGAGAGGGTCAGCGGAGATAGATAAGCGTCCCTGGATCGGCTGCTTTTTGCCGACTTGCCCAGTCCCATCCTTGCAGAATATTCCGGATATTCCTCAGTCGGGTCCCGGCCAACTCAACGCTAAATTAGCTTTCTCAGGGTCAATTCCGGCTTGAAGTTGACCCGCTGACTAGTTCAGCGAACACGGCGGCTGCTCAAAAAGAAACGCATCGAACAACCGGCAGCTACACCAGCCGAAACAAAACAATTTCATGTTAGAAGGTATTTGGGGAAGGCAACCTGAAGAAGGTCTCGAACCGAGACGTTTGAGGTAATTTAACGTGTCCTTAATAAAAGCTGACGACTATTGACCTTGGTCGCCGACGCCTTTAGGAACCAACTTAAAGTTTGTTCCCTCGGACCCGCCGGTTGCCTGCATGGAGTTCCCGCGGGGAATCAAGACAAAATTTGCGCTACTCGACTTTCCGCTCGCGTAAATCGGCGCCACGCGGTAACTACCGGGGACTTCACAAGCGTCGGGGCAGTTATTGGCGTTCGGGTCGATGATCGGGTCCAAGGCAAGGCCAACCGCCCAATAGACCATAATGACAAGATCAGAGATGTTAATCGGTCCATCGCAGTTGGTGTCGGTCGCACCAACCGGGACTTTCAGACAAGCCGGCGCGACGACCTGGCCTCCCGGACCAACCGGAGCCAACGAAACCAGAATGGCGCACTGCAAATCTGTAATATCGGTGACGCCGTTTTTGTTGACGTCGCCCGGAGGGTTTAAGCATTGAGCATTGGCGTGACCCGCAGTGGCCATCACACCCGCCACAGCAATCGCCATCCCAAATCCAAACACCAACGCCGCCCGAGTGACACCATGTTGGCCACCCACGCGATGACACGTATTGATGAGTACCGATCCAATTGCTTTCAGTTTCCGCGAAATGTCCATCACTGCCTCCGATTGTGGCGTCGCGGCTGCACAGCGGGACGCCTCCGTTTTCAAAGTTTTTATACAATACCTCGATTCGCTTTACATTTCCACTAACTTTGTTTCGTAAGCCCGCAGTTTCCACAACAAATGTGAAAAACGACCGCGCAGAGCTTTTTCGTAAACATAGGGAACGAATTATTTACGAAACAACTTTTCTACGGTCAGCGACACATCTATTCCAGTTTCAACGCGTTCAGTCACCCCCACCGGATGTCATCACCATCGTGCCTTCAGTCGTGGAGCCAGGTAACAGAGAGCCAAGCTCATCCTCACCCGTCGGTTCCTCAATTACGATGCCCTGTGGTGCAGTAGGCGGGATATTCGCCAATAGTTGACCGCGCAAACGCATAACCAACGTATCTCCTGTTGGAGCGCCACCATCCCAAGTACTATCGTTGATTTCCATCGTTCCATCGGTTGGATGCACAATCGCCACGGAACCAGCCCCTGGCCATGCGGATAGCGGGCTCGGAGGAGTCAAATCAACTTCGTGGCCGGATGGGTCCAACACGTCCGGAGGCACATCAAACGTTGTGCACGGATCACCACCGCCGGGACCAAAACATACCGCATCTTCAAAAGCGATAAGTTGTACCGCAAAACCGTTGTAGGACAAACCAAAGAACGCCGACACAATGAGCGGCACCTCTGCACTTTCCCTAGTCATCCGAACGTCACACACAAACTGCGTCCCTGGAATACCAACAAGCTTACACAGAACACCATCGGGCAGGCATACAGACGACAAGTCGTCTACAAACAGGCAGCCTGACTCCGGAACACAGTTGTCGACCGTACAATCATTTCCGTCGTTGCACACAGGCGGGATGCCCGCCGCACATCCCGACTCGGGGTCACAGGTCTCGGTACCAGTACATGCGTCTTGGTCGTCACAATCGATAGTCGTATGAACACATCCGAGCGCCGAATCACAGGAGTCAACGGTACATGCGTTGCCGTCGTCGCAGTCCAAACCAGGCGACACACACCCACTGAGTGGTTCACAGGTTTCTGCACCATTACAAGCGTCGCTGTCATCGCACTCTATCGTATCGAAGGTACAATCGCCACCTGAATCACAACTGTCTGCGGTGCATGCGTTCTCGTCGTCGCAAATACCCAAAATGTCGTTGCAATCCGGCCACGAAAGCACCATTAATCCGCCGGTTTGCACCGCCCCGTCCAACTGGTCGGCATTCTGCGTTGTGCCTTTGATGTTGCTAAGATAGAGATAAGATGGCGTCGCTGGATCAATATCCGACGTCAGGCTCACGTGAAGAGTTAAGATAAGCGGATCCGAAGACGTACCACCACCGGATAGATGGGAATCCGACACGGCAGCCGTTGGGTCGGTCAGATGTAGTAGGAACACGTGACCCACCCCAGCCCAGTCGCCAAAATCCTCCGGAACTGCAATCGCCGTGTGCCCACTGGGACTCAATGCAGCCGGTGGTACCGCTATAGTCATACATGGCGGCGTATTTCCGGGACCAGTGCACAACTCATCGGTTAATCCATCAATGTCCAGCACCGAGTCATCAAAATCAATCGTGAACTGAGCACCAACAGGAACGGGTGTGTTTAGGGTCTCGCGCGTAAGCCTCAACTCGCAAGTCGCGGTACTGCCGGAAACACCCACCACCATGCAGAAAGCGCCTGCGGGGAAACATGCCTGATCCGGCGCAGGAACATACTCACAGGCGCTGTTCAAGCAGCTATCGATAGTACATTCGTCGCCATCATCACAATTCTGGTCCGTACCGGGCAGGCAAGCTCCAGATGTCGCTTCACAGGTCTCCGTGCCATTACACGAGTCACCGTCGTCACACCCGACCGGGGTAAAAACACACCCCAAGCCATCATCACAACTATCGTCTGTGCACAAATCACCATCGGTGCAGTCGAGCGGCGCCCCTCCCTGACAACCCAACCCGACATCGCAGGTTTCTTCCCCGTCACATGCTTGGCCGTTGTCACATACCACTTCGGAATACTCACATGACCCGTTTATTGGGTTACAGGTATCCGTGGTACATTCGTTCTCATCGTCGCAAATCCCAGCGATATCATTACAATCGGGCCACGACAACACCATCAATCCACCCGTTTGGACACTACCTGTCAAATCTTCGGCATTGGCAGTAGTCCCTTTTACATTGCTAAGATACAGATATTGTGGTGCTTCTTCGGGAATGTCGGCAAGCAAAGTGAGTTCCATTGTCATCACAAGGGGATCACCATCAACGCCGCCTCCACTAAGATAAGCACTGCTTACCGGTGAAGTCGGATCGGATAGATTTGCCAAGAAAACGTTTCCGGAACCGGACCAGTCCCCCGGGGCCACTGGCACGATAATGACCGAGTGACCCGATGGAAACAACGGGTTTGGTGGAACAGTAACCGGAAAACACGGAGGCATGCCCCCGGGCCCTACACAGGTTTCATCGCTAAACTCATTTAGACTCAACGATGCCGAATCGTAGCCGATCGTGTACTGGGCTCCCGCCGGCAACGGTGTTAGGTTTGTCGCTCGTGCGATACGCAACTGACAACTGGCCGAACTTCCCGCCAAACCCACTACCGCACAAAACGCATCCGCTGGAAAACAAGATGGATCCAAGTTTGGAATGTGTTCACATAAGCCGCCCTCGCACGAATCTATCGTACAGGGATCGCCGTCGTTGCAGTCCACAGCTTCGCCAGCAGTACAACCATTTTCTGCATCACAGTCTTCATTTCCGTTGCAGTCATCGCCGTCATCACAATCGATGACTTCATAGTTACAACCGCTACCCGGATCACATGTGTCCGTGGTACATGCGTCGAAGTCGTCGCAATTTACCGGTACTCCCGGCGCGCAACCACCTGGATACGAACAGATTTCTTCTCCGTTGCAGGCGTCACCGTCGGAGCAATCCACCGGTTCAGAAATACACGTCCCCGTTTCGGCATCACAGCTATTGACCGTACACGGATCCCCATCTTCACACGAATCCGGCTGGGCGGTGCAGTCTGCCAGCGCCAAAATGATGACCCCTGCATCAACGCTCCCCGTCATGACCGCCGCATCGACGGTGGTGCCCTCAACATCGCCATATTCCAAAAAGACCGGACTGGAAGGATCGATGTCCTGGAGCAACTGAACTTTCAGCTCCGCGATCAGCGCCAAACCGACCAGATTTGGTCCCGACAAAAATGCGTCGCTCAGACCCGCGGTAGGATCACCCACATTGAGCGCAAACGTATGCCCCGAACCCGGCCAAGTGGTTATGTCACCGGGAATCAATGTCAAACCATGCCCGCTCGACAGTGCACCCGGTGGGACATCCACCGTGTTGCAATTCCCCGGACCAACACAAATTTCGTCTTGGTATCCAACCAAACCAACAACCGCGGGATCAAAGTTGATCTGCCATTGCGCTCCCGCAGGAATAGGAGTCAAAAATGTGGCGCGAGCTAGCAAAATGGGACACAAAACCTCATTTCCGGCGGCACCGCTTACCGCACAGAAGGCATTTTCCGGCAAACAAGTTGGATCGCTGAAATCCGGCAGAAGGACGCATGCACCTGTCCCTGCCTGGCAACTACCGCTCAGACAGGGATTGTTGGTCGAGCAGTCCTTGGGAGAACCAGCGCAGAGGCCGGCGGCACAGACGTCATTGACGGTGCAGGGGTTGCCATCATCGCAAACTGCAGTGTTCTGGGCATATTCACAGGCTTCTTCGATGGGATTGTAGTTATCGTCGGTACAGGGGTCGCCATCGTCGCAGTTTACGCCGGTTCCCTGGCAAATACCGTCAATACACGTATCACCGGTTGTAAACGGGTCGCCATCATCACACGAGTCGCTATTGTTCGTAAATTGACACCCCGCGCCGGAGTCACATAGGTCGTCGGTACACGGATTGTCGTCATCACAAACCACGGGCTCACCAGGCACACAAACACCATTTCCATCGCAGCTATCAGCGTCCGTACAAGCATTCAAGTCGGTACATGTGGCCCCCAATAGCGGTGCACCGTCGTGAACACACCCGATCGCGCTATCACATGAGTCAGCGGTACATTCGTTATCGTCGTCACAATCCTGAACAAACCCGGGGGTACAATTCCCATCAAAATCACATACGTCGGGAAATGTGCACTCGTCGTTGTCGTCACAAATCTGCCCAAATTGGGCAAAACCGTCGTTGACACAGCCGTTCGGCGCAGCATCAGGGTGATTCTGATCACAAAAGTCCTGAGTACAGAACACGTCATCATTACAATCCTGAACATCTGAACCAACACACACTCCGTTTTCACAACTATCTGTCGTTGTACAAACATCACCGTCGTCACATGGATTTGTGTTGAAGTCATTTACACACAACCCAGCATCGCAAGAATCGGTTGTACACTCGTTGCTGTCGTCGCAATCTAGCTGTGTACCGGCACAATTACCGCTGTCACAGGTGTCGTTTTCGGTGCATGCGTCGCCGTCGTCACAAGGTTCCGTATTGTTAGTGTACTCACATAAGCCCGCAACACACTGCTCGTTGGTGCACACGTCCCCGTCGTCACAATCGATGGGTGTTCCCGCGCAAGAGCCGTTGCCACAAACGTCGTTTTCGGTGCATGCGTCGCCGTCGTCACAAGCGGCAACGTTATCGATGTTTTCACATAAGCCCGCAACACACTGATCGTCCGTACACTCGTTGCTGTCGTCGCAATCTAGTTGTGTACCGGCACAATTACCGCTGTCACAGGTGTCGTTTTCGGTGCATGCGTCGCCGTCGTCACATGGCTCTGTATTGTTGGTATACTCACATAAGCCACCGACACACTGGTCGTTGGTGCACACGTCC
>JABWCM010000197.1 GCA_013360285.1 Myxococcales bacterium | reverse complement strand
GCGGAGGTTGGATGGCTCGCAGCACGAGAGAACACTTTTGTGTAGAACGATGAGACCCGAAGGTACGCTGAGGATGGGCCGACCGAGGCAGGACCGACGTAGTAGGCCAATGGCTCGCGTAGCTTATTTTTTTCCCAAACACCCTCTTAAACTCGGTTCGATTTTGTCTTGCCTTTGGGGTCCACTTTACTGCGTTGCCTTCAACCGATAACCGACCCCCGGCTCGGTAAGGAGCAGCCTAGGACGCGCCGAATCCGCCTCGATCTTCCGGCGAAGCTGCGTCATAAAAACGCGCAGATAATGGGTCTCATTGACGTAGGGCGGTCCCCATACTTCCTTGAGAATCTGCCGGTGGGTGAGTACCTTGCCGGCGTTTTTGGCCAGCAGCACGAGCAGCCGGTACTCAGTAGGTGTCAGGTGAATCTCGCGCCCTCCCACCGTCACCTCACGACGGACCTGATCAATGCGCAACGAGTCAACCTCAAACACGATCGACGAGGTGTCTTTTCCCACCATGGCCGCGTGGCGTAAACCCACGCGGATTCGAGCCAGAAGCTCATTCACTCCGAAGGGCTTGGTTAGATAGTCGTCGGCACCGGCATCAAGCGCAGCCACCTTGTCGCCTTCTCGGCCACGCGCGGAAATCACGATGATCGGAACCTGGCTCCACTCTCGGATCTGACGTGTTAGATCGATTCCATCCCCGTCGGGTAAGCCCAGGTCCATCAGGATCATCTCTGGGTTGTGGGTTGTCGCCGCGACGAGGGCCTCCTTAACCGTGCCGGCTTCTACCACCCGGTAGTCTTGGGCGGACAACGCGGTACGCAGGAAACGCAGCATCTGCGTCTCGTCCTCGACCACAAGCACCAGCGGAGCCACAGCGGTCATCGTTTTTCTTCCTCGTCGGCGGGTCTGACTTCACCGGGCGGCTCAGCCGGCGGCGCTTCCAACACCGGCAACGTGATACGAAAGACAGTTCCGCCACCGGCCCGATTCTCAGCAGAGATCGCGCCGTCATGCGCCATCACGATTCCCCGGCAGATGGACAAACCGAGTCCCACGCCGCCGACGCGAACGCCGGGGCCCCGATAGAACTTCTCGAACACTTGGCTCTCGGTGCCGACCGGAAGCCCCGGTCCGCGATCGGCGATCTCGATCACAAACGTCCTGTCTTCCACCCGAGCCACGATCTCGATTGGCGAGTCGGGGCCGCAGTGTTTGATCACGTTCTCGAAGAGATTGACGAACACCTGCTCGAACAACACCGGATCCACGGAGAGCAGAGGCAACGTGGGTGGCAGGTTCACACGGATATCTCGGGCTCCCAGTTTGGTCTCCAGCCGCGAGAGCGCCGATCCGACCGTCTCTTCCAGCGGCACCCACTCGCATTTGGGGACGATCCCGCCGGAATCCAACCGCACCATGTCGAGTATGTTGCTGACGAGGCGCTCCATCCTTTCGGCCTCGGTGCAAATGGTGTCGCACAGTTCCGCACGTTGCTCCGGCAAAAGCCGTCCACGATCCTCGCACAACGCTGTCCCCGCGCCGATGATCGCCCCGAGCGGAGTACGCAGGTCGTGGGAGACGGCACCGAGAAGAGCGCTGCGCGTCTCCTCGGTACGAATCCGCAGAGCAGACACCTTGGCAACCTCCGTTAGGCGGACACGCTCAAGCGAGAGCGCGGCTTGCCTGACAAACGCGTCCAGGAACCCTCTATGCTCGACATCAAGCCAATCAAGCGACGGGGTCGCCACCGCAATCCCGCCGAGTGTCGTCGCCCCGGCCTGTATCGTGAAACACGTCACGCGCGAACCAGGAAGGGTGTCTGTACCCTTGCCGGCGGGTCGGCCATGCTCCATGACCCAACGGGCAACGGCGAGTTCTTCTTTGCTCAGGCCCACACCGGGCCGGCTAACCCCATTGACCACTGGCGAGTTCGAGCTGTCGGGCAGCAGAACGACCGCCTCGCCGCCGAAGACTTCAGCCGCATGGATGGCGGTGACCTCGGCCGCGCGCTGTTCATCCAGCGCGGTCACCAGCTCACGGCTCATGGAATAGAGCGCGGCCGTCCTACTCTCGCGCACGCGGGTTTCTCGCTCCTGCAGGCGAAGCCTGGACGCCAAGGTGCTGACCACGATCCCCACAGCGAACATCATTGCGAAGGTGAGCAGATGCCGCGTATGCTCCACGGTGAACGTATAGTAAGGTAGGACGAAAAAAAAATCGTAGGACGCAACGGATAAGGTTGCGGCAGCCAGCGATGGACCTCGTCCGCATCGGAACGCGACCACCATGATCACCAGCAGGAAAATCATCACGAAGTCCGCCTGTGACAGCCAGCCCTTGGTGAGCATGCCAACACCCGTCGCGAGCATAACCAACAATACCGAGGCTCCGTAACCGGGCCAATTGACCTGCCGCGAGGAACGTACGGCGCGCCCTCCTTCCGGGACCGGGGATTCGTCACCGGCGATGAAATGAACCTCGATCTCTCCGCTTCCGCATACGAGTTGGTTGACGAGCGAACCCTTTAACAGGTCGCGCCGGCGCGAATGCGTAGGTTTCCCGACGACGATGCGGGTGACGTTGTGTTCTCGCGCATACCGCAGGATCTCCTCTGCCACCTGGTGTCCCGAAAGCCGTACCACTTCCGCTCCCAAGGACTCGGCGAGCCGCAAGTGCCCCAAAAGCCGCTCCCGGTCCGTCGGCGTCATCGGATAGGCGTCAGGGGCATCCACGTAGACGGCCACCCACCACGCACGAAGCCCAACGGCCATACGCCTTGCGCCGCGCAGGATCTTCGCCGACGACGGACTCGGTCCAACACAGACGAGGACACGCTCAGCCGCCGGCCACGTCGTCTTGATATCAAAATCTTGCCGGTAGGCGCGTACGTCTTCGTCAATTCTCTCGGCGGCTCGACGCAACGTGAGTTCCCGCAAAGCGAGAAGGTTGCCGCGGCGAAAGAAGTGGTCGATCGCCCGGTGCGCCTGTTCCGGGATGTAGACCTTGCCGGCATGCAGGCGTTCCAGCAGCTCGTCGGGGGGCAGATCGACCAACTCGATCTCGTTTGCACGCATAAGAAGCGTGTCCGGAACCGTTTCTCGCACCCGAACGGTTGTGATCTGGGCAACCACATCATTGAGGCTGTCGATGTGTTGCACGTTGAGCGTGGTGTGCACCTCAATGCCGCGTTCCAGGATTTCGAGGATATCCTGCCAACGTTTTTTGTGGCGGCATCCAGGCGCGTTGGTGTGCGCCATCTCGTCGACCAGGAGCACCTTGGGTTTACGTACCAGCGCCCGGTCGAGATCGAACTCCGCCAGAGACGTCCCCCGATAACGAACCTCGCGGAGCGGCAGAACCTCCAGCCCTTCGAGGAGTGCCGCGGTCTCCGGCCGCCCATGGGTCTCGACACATCCCACCACAACATCGACCCCCTGCGCTTTCAGGCGCAGTGCCGATTCCAGCATCGTGAAGGTCTTGCCCACTCCCGGCGCATAGCCAAAGAAGATCTTCAGAACGGCCCTTGAGCTACGTTCTTCTTCGGCCTGCACGCGTCGGAGCAACAGATCCGGGTTGGGTCGGTTTTCATGCTCCATTGTGGATGACTCTCAACATAAAGTATGGGTTGTCATTCTTTTTCCGCCATCCTTTTCAGGAGCAGGTTGAGCAGCAAGACGTTCACCCTGGGTTCACCGAACAGGTCCAGCGGCCGGTTCTCTATTTGCTCCTCGACGAGCCGACGTACACGGTCCTCAGGCAGACCTCGAAGCCGGGCGACCCGTGGAACCTGGTAAAATGCCGCAGCCGGCGAAATATGTGGGTCCAGCCCACTCCCCGAAGCCGTCACCAGGTCTACGGGAACCGGCAGAGAGTTACCAGGATCGTTTTCCCGGAGCACCGCAACCCGCTCGATAATACGCTCGTTTAACGACACGTTCAACGGCCCGAGATTCGACCCGGCTGACGCGGTCGCGTTGTACGGTTGCGGGGTTGTCGCCGAGGGGCGGCCCCAGAAGAACTCTGGCCGAGAAAACGGCTGCCCAATGAGTGCGGACCCCATCTCGATAACGTTGACCGAGATCACACTACCGCGTGCTTTGCCGGGAAAGGTGAGCCGGGCGAACCCGGTCATGACCGCCGGATATACGAGACCGAACAAGACCGAAAAGAGAAGCAGCAGAGAAATCAATGTTCTAATGAATTGGAGCATGTTCATACCCCCATCCAATGAAGTAGAAGGTCAATCATTTTGATACATGGGAACGGCAGGAGGAGTCCCCCGAGTCCGTAGACAAGCAGGTTCCCACGCAGAAGCTCGGCAGCAGGAGATGGGCGGTAGGCGACTCCCCGCAGGGCGAGCGGAATCAACCCCACGATGATGAGCGCGTTGAAGATGACGGCCGAGAGCACCGCACTCTGAGGCGAATGAAGGTTCATCAGGTTGAGCGCTCCGAGTTCCGGATAGGTCGTGGCAAAGGCGGCCGGGATGATGGCGAAATATTTCGAAACATCGTTCGAGATGCTGAACGTGGTTAACGCGCCGCGTGTCATCAGCATTTGTTTGCCGATGGCGACGATGTCAAGCAGTTTCGTCGGGTTGGAGTCGAGGTCGACCATGTTCCCCGCCTCCTTCGCCGCTTGAGTTCCGCTGTTCATCGCCACGGCGACATCCGCTTGGGCCAGCGCCGGCGCATCATTCGTGCCATCGCCAGTCATAGCGACGAGGTGCCCGTGCTGCTGGTACTCCCGGATAAGCGACAACTTTCGTTCCGGGGTAGCCTCGGCGAGGAAGTCATCCACGCCGGCCTCAGCGGCGATTGCGGAAGCGGTCATCGGGTTGTCCCCGGTGATCATCACGGTCCGAATGCCGAGCTTACGCATCTCGGCGAATCGATCGCGTAGGCCTCCCTTCACGATATCCTTGAGGTGGATCACGCCCAAGACTCGCCCCCCTTCGGCCACAAGTAAGGGGGTCGCTCCTTGGCGAGCTAGGTCTTCAACGATCCCTCTGACCTCGCCCGGCATCTGTCCCGAGTGGTCGCCGACAAAACGTTCGATTGCGTCCACGGCACCTTTGCGGATCTGTCGGCCGTCGATGTCCACGCCGCTCATCCTCGTGTGCGCAGAAAACGGCACGAAGCTGGCCCCCATCGCCTGAAGGTCCCGGCCACGTAAACCGAACCTCCTTTTTGCGAGCACGACGATGCTGCGCCCTTCCGGGGTCTCGTCCGCCAAGGATGCGAGTTGGGCCGCATCCGCCAGCGTTTGCTCACATACCCCCGGTGCCGCCAGAAACGCCACCGCCTCCCGGTTGCCCAGCGTGATCGTGCCGGTTTTGTCGAGCAGCAACACATCGACGTCGCCGGCCGCCTCGACGGCGCGCCCCGACGTTGCCAGGACGTTCGCCCTGATCATCCGGTCCATTCCCGCGATCCCGATCGCCGAAAGTAACCCGCCGATCGTTGTCGGGATGAGGCACACCAGAAGCGCCACGAGCACCGTCATGGTTACTGGCGTTCCGCTCCCCGACGAACGAACCGCATAGATCGAGTATGCGAGCAGAGTGACCGTCGCGAGCAGGAAAACGATGGTCAGGGCTGCAAGGAGAATATGGAGGGCGATCTCGTTCGGGGTTTTCTGCCTCTTGGATCCTTCGACCATGCCGATCATCCGGTCGAGGAAAGTCTCACCCGGATCCGCGGTGATACGAACGATGATCCAGTCGGACAGCACCCGAGTACCGCCGGTCACAGCACTCCTATCGCCACCGCTCTCGCGGATCACCGGCGCGCTCTCACCGGTGATCGCACTTTCGTCGACCGAGGCGATCCCCTCGATCACCTCACCGTCGCCTGGAATAAACTCGCCTGCGGCCACGAACACAAAGTTGCCGCGGCGGAGATGAGCCGAGAGGACTTCTTCAACCGGAGCATCGCGGCGCGGCAACGCGAGGCGCCTTGCAAGGACTTCTTTGCGGGCTCGGCGCAAAGTGTCAGCCTGAGCTTTGCCCCGTCCTTCGGCCATAGCCTCGGCGAAGTTTCCGAAAAACACCGTAAACCACAACCAAAGCGAGATGGAGAGGATGAACCACGCCGAGGCATCCCCCATACCGGTGGCGAGCGCATGAACGAACAGAAGCGTGGTAAAGGCGCTCCCGATTTCCACTACGAACATGACCGGGTTTTTGTACAGGTAACGCGGATCCAACTTACAGGCGGCGTCTTTGACCGCACGCGCGACGCCTTTCCGATTCGCCAGGGAATGGGCTGCCGGCCGGCGGGTCATGGCACACCTCCGGCGGCAACGGCGAAGCGCAAATGTTCGACTATGGGACCAAGCGCCAACGCGGGGATAAACGTCAGCGCGCCGACCAGCAACACCGTTCCGACCAGCAGCACAACAAAAAGCGGCGTGTCGGTCGGCAGCGTCCCCGCCGATGGTGGCACAACCGGTTTGCGGGCCAGAGACCCGGCAACGGCGAGGACGGGGACGATGACCCAGTACCGTCCGATCAGCATGCAGATGCCAAGCGCCACGGTGTAGAAACGACCGCCGGCGTCGAGACCGGCAAAGGCGGACCCGTTGTTGTTGGCCGCCGACGAAAACGCGTACAGGATCTCCGAAAAACCGTGCGGTCCTGGGTTTGGTGCGGCGGCTGCGACGTCGGGCAACAAGCAGGCCATGGCCGTGCCGACGAGTACAGCAGCCGATGGAATGAGGATCACCAACGAGGCCATTTTCATCTCGTAGGCATCGAGTTTTTTGCCCAAGAATTCCGGGGTTCGGCCCACCATCAGCCCGGCAATAAAGACCGCGATGACGGCGAACATCAGCAAACCGTAGAGTCCCGACCCAACCCCCCCGAACGCCACTTCTCCGAGTTGTATCAACCACATGGGCGCCAGCCCACCGAGCGGCGTAAAACTGTCGTGCATGGAATTCACCGATCCGTTCGAGCTGGCGGTTGTGACCGTGGCCCAAAGCGCCGAGGTGGCGGTACCGAAACGGACCTCCTTGCCCTCCATATTGCCTGCAGCCTGATCTAAACCAAGGCCAACCAGCGCCGGGTTTCCCCCATATTCCGTGGCAGCGCAGAGGACAACCAACGGCACCAAGAGTGCAAGCATCGTTGCCAAAAGAATCCATCCATGCCGCGGAGACCGCACCATGGCACCAAACGTGAAACAAAGCGCGGCTGGGATGAGCAAAATAGCCATGAGTTCGAGGAAGTTGGAAAACGGCGTCGGGTTCTCGAATGGGTGTGCTGAATTCGTATTGAAGTACCCCCCGCCGTTCGTTCCGAGCTGCTTGATGGCGACCTGCGAAGCAACTGGACCGAGGGGAAGGATTTGTTCCGTAATCATTTGCCCGGAGGCGTCAACTTGCGGCTCGACCAAACTCACCGTCGCCGAGCTGTCGAACGTCTGAACCACTCCTTGGGACACGAGGAGACCCGCGAGAAACAGTGAAAGTGGGAGAAGGACGTAGAGTGTACCACGGGTCAGATCGACCCAGAAACTGCCGACCGTGGCGGTGCTGCGTCGGGCAAACCCGCGGGCAAGAGTTATGGCCACAGCCATCCCCGTCGAGGCCGACAGAAAGTTCTGCACCGTGAGGCCCGCCATCTGGGTGAAGTGGCTCATGGTCGTCTCGCCGCCATAAGCCTGCCAGTTTGTGTTCGTCGTGAAACTGACCGCCGTATTGAACGCAATCTCGGGCCGCACGCCGGGCAGGTGCGTGGGATTAAACGGCAAATATCCCTGGAAACGTTGGATAAGATAAACAAACAACGCACCCACGAGGTTGAAGGCCAACAAGCAGAGCGCATACTGTTTCCAGGAAGTCTCTTCGTCCGCACGGATGCCGGCGAGGCGATAGATCCCGCGCTCAACCGGGCCGAGCACTCTCCTGGCAATGCCGTCTTGCCCCTCGTAGACACGGGCTATGTACCGTCCGAGCGGCACGGCAGCCAACACCAGGATCGCGAAGTATAAGGCGTATTGGAGCCAGACTAGGGCCGTCATCAGAACCACTCCGGTTTGAGCAATGCCGTGAGCAAATAGACCAGCAGCGCCACCGCTATGGCCCCCCCAAGCCAGGTCAACATAGTCATCTGGGCACCTCCTTTGAGTTGACCGTGTCTACCAGCCAAACAAGGCCAAAGGTGAGAACAAAAGAGCCCAACAGTATCACGAGCAACCATAGGTCGGTCATAGTCGCATCCTATACGGTCTCCGACGTCGCAGGATTCTCAGCTCGAGAAGCATCGGAAAACGAAAACACCACAGGTGCTTGTAGCTTCAAGCTTGTGATCAATCCGGGTGGCCGCTCACCAAACCTACCACCGGAGTCCACATGCAAATCTGTCCGTCATAAATTAACAGTTCCATATCTTTCCTGTCGCATAACGCCGGGCAGACCTGAGCCTCGAAGCGCCGCGTTCCATGAGAAAAACCTAAATGTTCTCCTATCAGAACGGGATCAAAGCGCGGGCGATAAACATTAAGAAAGTATTAAGCCGGAATTCTCGCCCGGGGTCGCAGCGAAACCGCGGAAACGTCGGCGGACCGATGGCGCACGGACTAAGGCTACGCGGATTGCGGCGTGGATTTGGTGACCGGTCGATTAAAAAAAAGTTGAGTCATGGCATATCCCGGTAGTGGCTCAGACTCTCAGAGAGGCTGTGAAAAAAGTTGGACGTGACCCAAGTCAGCCGATTTTGCGCCCCATTGGCTTTGAAAAAGTCGAGTAATCTCGGGAATATTGCGCAGACTTTTTGCTGGCCGAGGCGCCCCAAAGCCACCGCCCAGAGGTCGCGCAGCTATTTTTTCACAGCCTCTCTGGGTTGCTCCACTACCCCACAGTGTTACCAATATCATTTGGTTTTTCCGCAACCAAGTCGGTGCAAATTCGTCTCCCCGAGCCATTTCCACAATATGCCCAGTACGAACAGCATTGTTACTCCAACAAATAGATCGCCGTATCTGCGGTACATGCTTGGGACATTGCGAACAACGACATGCGTGAGCACCGCTTTTTCATCGGGTCCATCTTCCCGTTCGATTTCCCGCCCCGCTTCATCCACATAGACGGAAACCCCTTTATTGGCTGCGCGTACCAAGGGAATTCTTAGCTCAATGGCGCGCGCTTTTTGCACCGCAAGGTGTAGTTTGCCGGGGCTTGCCAAAACACCCAACAACGCATCGCTGCTGACATTGAGCAGTACCTGAGCCTCCGGACCCCTGTTGCTCTGGTTGCGCACAAACGTTGTGTGAATCGCTTCATAACAAATGGTGGGTAAAACCCGGACACCATCGATGTTGAGCAACGTATCCACATCACCGGGATCAAAGTTCACGATCCCCGGAAGCAACTTGCCGATTGTCGGAAACGTGGATTCCAGCGGAGAATATTCTACAAATGGAACCAATAGTCTTTTGACGTACACCTCCATCGGTGTACCGTCACGGCCAAAATGCACCACGCTATTTCTGAGTCCGACTCCACTCGGCGACAGCGTCAACGCCCCGACCACCAGATGCCCAGGAATCGCACGCGCGTATTCCAAAATCCTTGGGGAAAACACCGCTGCCTCACGTACGTTGTCGGGCAGCTCGTCCGGCCCGACCTGTAGCAGTCCGGGTACGGCCGCTTCCGGCCAAACGATGACATCCGCAGCTCGATACACATCGTGGGGCATAAACAACAATCTTTCCAATCTTTTTTGTTGGTTCGACACGTCCCGATGTCCCGGCGCGCCGGATTCCGTCTGGGTGTGAATCAGTACGATTTTAAGCACGTTGTCGACCGGAGTGTTGTCGATTTGTTGGATACGCACCAGGCCGTATACCACGGACAGACCACACATCCCCACCGCTACGCTCGGCCACAGGAATCTCCATTGTTGTCGTCCCCCTCCACCCGATGGTGGTGGGAACATCCACGTTACCGTTGAAACCGAAACCAGGGCCACAAGAAAAGACGGTCCGTAACTTCCCGTGATGTCCGCCACTTGAAACAATGGGGGCCATGCCAGAAAGGGTGTGCCGACGTGCCACGGAATCACTTCGGGAACAACCCATTCCACACACACCCACAAACACGCCGCTGTAACGGGCCACAGCCGATGACTTCGCCTGGCCAGCGGTTCGACCACCACAGTAAACAACATGTACTTGGGTATCGAGACCAATAAAAACGCCAGATATATCAGGCTTGTCCCCCACCACGGCAGGGAGTACACCGTATCGAGCGCCGTCCAAACCCACGGAAAACAACCGACACCGATTCCTGCTCCGCACACCGCCCCCGCCAACAGTCGCACTCCCCACGTCCGACCTCGGATGCCCCAGAGCAACGGGGTCAACGTGAAAAACGCCAAGGGCCACAGGTTAAACTCCGGCATGGCCAACTTGACGATAAGCGCTGTCGCCAATGCGCCGACGACCGGTACGTAACGAGTTAACCCGGATTTCTCACCAGGCTTCGCAGCGAGAGCGTCAAACTGCCTGTGAATTCTGGGCGCGCGGATCGGAGACGCGCGGAGGCGTGCTTTTAGCCCGCTGAGCACGGCGGAGGGAGCACGGCCAGAAGGCACGCGCAGTTTGGCGGTCGTAGCCGAAGGATGGTGAGAAATCCGGGTTAAAGTGGTGGGCACCGCAGGATTGATCAAGGGAAACCGCAGCAGCTCTCTATGGGTTGGGATCAACACAATTGTCGTGGCAATTGTCCGCGTCGGTATCAATGTCCGGGCTCAAGGGAGCCCCCAAGGTCGCTCCTACCAGAAGGACGACATCCACGACGTCGACGCTGCCACCGCAATCCATATCCGCCGCGGCCATCGGCACCAGAAGACACGTCGGCGCAGGGACGTCCACACCGGCAACGGACCACAATGCGGTAAGAATGCCACATTGGACGTCGGCCACCGTCAACGTGCCGCTCAGATTTAAGTCTCCTCCGGTGGCACAGGCATCACACCCATCTGGGGCGCAGCAGGTGGGCTCGGGCACCTGGTGGCACTCGTTGGTGATGCACACGTCCTGGGAACAGGGGTCACCGTTCAAACAGTCCAAATCGGCCAAACAACTTCCGCAGGAAAGGTCAACACAATATCCCGAACTGGCGCTCACGATGGCCCCCACAAACGTCGCACTCTGCCCGGTGTCGGCGTTGGACACCGTCAGGTCGTAGGTCGCCGGTTCGCTGGGCACGGCCGCGGTGACCACCAGCGATGTGCTGTTGGATACGGTCACATTCTGGATCATCAGCCCAGGGATTTCAACGGCACTGGTCGGACCAAAATCGGTGCCGGTTACGGTAAAATGACGTATTGCATTGGTTTCGGTGGCAGTGGGAGAGACGGCAGTCACCGACAAACTGCATTGCGGCTGTAACGGCGAGTCTAAAGGGCCGAAGTAAGTTTGCGTTGGGGACTGGGGTGGTACAAACGTAAGAACGTTGGTGATTAAGATATCGTCCATGTGGGGAAAACAGCAGCTTTGTGTCGGGTCGTGTTGAACGCGCAGAATGTGGGGGGCTCCTGTAGCGGAAACTGGAAGTGCGCCGACAAGCGCCCACGCCGCACTCGTTCCACACCACGAACCCGTTGGTGTGGACAGGGCATTGTCGGCAACGATGGTCGCGTCCAAAAAGATGTCCACGGGGCGCGGTGTTTCGGCCGCATAACGAATCCACAGGTGATAAACACCGGCGGGAAGGGTGACTTCGTATTCCAATGCACCGGAATTCTGGGTGTGAACTCCCCCCGTCCAACCATCGGGACCACAATGGGAGAATTGTGTTCCCGCCCCACCAAAAATGCCAGATGGGGCGCTCATGTCGATCCATTGGGTAATAGGGGATGCGGCTTCGCAGTTGCCTGTGGAGCCGCAGAAATATTGCGTGCAGTCGCCTTCCAGGTTGCAACCCACCGGCGTTCCCACACACGCGATCCCGATGCACACATCCGCCGTGGTGCAACTGTTGCCATCATCGCAATCGCCGCTTTTTGCGACATGGGCACAGCCTGTCGTCGGACTGCAACTATCCAGGGTGCACATGTTGTTGTCGTTACAATCAAGGGTCGTATGCGTGCAGCCTGTAGCGGGGTCGCAGTTATCTAGGGTACACGCGTTGTTGTCATTACAATCGACCTCCGCGTGGGTGCACTGCGACTCTGGTGGACAACCGTCCGTAGTGCACGCATTGCCATCATCACACATGTTCGGCGAGTGGATACAGCCAGCGATCGGATCGCAATCGTCCATAGTACACACGTTGTTGTCATTACAGTCGACGGGCGCGTGCGTGCAACCCGATCCCGGAACGCAGCTATCCGCGGTACACGCATTACCGTCGTTACAATTCGTGGCAGAACCCCCAAGGCAACTTCCAGAACTGCACTGGTCCGCGGTGGTGCAGGCATTGCCGTCGTCACAAACGTTTGTATTCAAGGGATACACACAACCGGCGTTCGGGTCGCACAACTCGCTAGTACAAACGTTTCCGTCATCACAAAACGCATGATTGGGAGTGTTGGCGCACCCGATCGCTGGGTCGCAGGCGTCGATGGTACAGCCGACCGGATCCGCGCATTGGGCCGGGCCGATCACAGCCTTGGGAACGCATGAGCCGTCTAAACAGTGGTCGTCAAATGTGCAAAGGTTGTTGTCGTCACACGTCAGGTTGTTTGCCATGGCTGCATCATTGACGCAGTCCCCCGGTTCGATCAAATAATCCAACGTACAGATGTTATTGTCGTTGCAGTCCAGACATCCGAGCGCAGGATCCACAATGGGTTCATGTTTACATACAAAATTGAGCACATCGAAACTGTCTTTGGTGCACAAAAAATCGTCGTCGCAATCGAGTTCACAAATGAAGTCGTGCAGCCCCAAACACGATACGTCGTTGCCAGTTCCGGAAATTCTGTCCGAGTCCGTTCCGGAAATTCTGTCCGGTCGCGTAAGGAGTCGCAGGTATGAAAACGAATCATCAAGGCGGTGGTAA
>JABWCM010000196.1 GCA_013360285.1 Myxococcales bacterium | reverse complement strand
CGTACCCGAAGGTACGCTGAGGATGGGCCGACCGAGGCAGGACCGACGCAGTAGGCCAATGGCTCGCGTAGCTTATTTTTTTCCCAAACACCCTCTTAGTAGGATTCGCAACGTGATCGTCAAAATGCACACGAATTCTGGGCGCGCAAACTGTGGCCATGCGGAAGTTTGCTTTGTGCCTGTTGAGCACGGAGTTCGGAGTGTAGCTAGATGGCGTGTACTGTTTAGTGGTTGAAATCGAACATTGGTGACAATTCCGTTGCAGGAGAGCGTTGAGCAAACAGAAAATCGCTCCATAAAGAACAATTTTTAACCGGATCGGCCGTGTACCGACCGAGAAATGCCGGTGCATATTGGGCAGGGACGTCCGCGAACGATGCAGTAAAAAGCGACTTCTGGGGGCAGGTTGGTTTTGCGCCACACCCTCCCAGATAGAATTGTAGAGATAACATCCAGATGACCACAATAAACTTTGATTCCAGTCAATTAGTTCGACCAGACGGCACAGTACTCACTATGTACACGTCGGGGCAACACCCCGACCAAACGCTCGTGCTCACCAACGGCCTGGGCGGCGATATACACGCCTGGCACCATTTCGTAACGCATTTCGCCCCGTCGACTAGAATCATTAGCTGGGACTACAGGGGACTTTATGCATCGTCTACTTTGGGCCAGAGAACCTCAGTAACGATGCCACACCACCTTGAAGACATGGTTGCCGTCATTGGCGCCGCTCGGTGCGAAAAAATTGTGTTGGTCGGCTGGAGCATGGGTGTTCAACTCAACTTCGAATGGATGAGAAACTACGGTGACCGTGTCAACGGCATCATTGCCATCAACGGTACCGCGGGTACCCCATTTAGGACCGCTTTTCAGACGGATCTTGTGGAGCGCCATATACCCCAAGCATTCGAATTTATCAGGAAATACTGGCAGAAAGCGGCCCCATGGGGCGCGCGTCTCGCTGGCTCACAGGCGTTTTTACGTAGCCTACAACTGCTCGGGTTGGTTGGCCACACCCTCAAATCGAACGACTTCATGGACCTTGCAAAGGCGTTCGCGAAGCTTGATTTCGGCGTCTATTCGGACATCCTAGAGTCGGTCGGAAACCACTCCGCACACGATGTGCTCCCAACTATCAACGTACCGACGCTCATCATGGCCGGGCAGCATGATCTGTTTACTCCGGTAACCACGGCACGGGAGATGTCGGAGGCGATCACGGACGCGGAACTCTATGTGGTCCCTGGCGGCACTCACTATTGCCCGTTGGAGTTCCCGGAACTGACAAATTTGCGTATTGAGAAATTTTTGCGTGATCGTTTAGGTTGGAATATCGAATAAGGGGTCGTGTTACTTTGTGACCCACGTTCCATGTGCGCAACTACGAACCCGTGGCATTGACTACGACACGGTGTCGACTAAGTTGGCCTTTGTTGTCGAACGAAAACCCAATGTAGGTGAACCCGGAGGTCTCAAGTATGTTTTTCGATCCATTGTATTTGCTGGTTATGTTACCGACCCTTGCACTAAGTTTATGGGCTCAATTCAAAGTTAAGTCTACCATCAATAAGTATAGTGAGATCGGCACACGTTCAGGAATGACCGGCGCCGAGGTAGCACGCAGAATTCTTCAACAACGGGGAATTACGGATGTGCGAGTTGAGGAAGTGGACGGATTTCTGAGTGACCATTACGACAGCGGAAACAAGGTGCTTCGCCTGTCGCCTTCCATTTACGGTGGGCGCACAATCGCCGCTGCCGGAGTTGCAGCGCACGAAGTCGGTCATGCGATTCAACATGCCGAGAGATACGCTCCGCTCATGTTCAGGCAGGCCGTCGCTCCGGTGGCATCCTTTGGTTCCAATGTGAGTATTTTCTTGATCCTCGGTGGCTCGTTGCTGGCATCTGCCAGCATGACTTTGTTGGGGGTGGTCGCTTTCTCTGTGGCGGTATTTTTTACACTGTTGACGCTTCCTGTTGAGTTCGACGCTTCCCGGCGCGCGAAAGAGGTGTTGGCAAATATGGGAATGGTGTCGGGAAATGAGGGTGCGGGCGTGGCAGCTTGCCTTAATGCTGCGGCAATGACTTATGTCGCGGCGGCAGTAGCCGCTGTCGCGCAACTGCTGTACTTCTTGTTTCGATTGGGCATCTTTGGTGGGCGCGAAGAATAGCGGACAACACACGCTACTCGGCGCTGCGAAAGTCAGCCCGCCAAGAATTTGCCGTCATCTCGACCAGTTCGATGCGAACACTGGTGAGAAATCCGAGGTGGATAATAGGAGATGATGTGATGACCATTGCCAATCGCGAAGCCACATTCGCAAACCAAGGCTGGTACCCTTCGCAGCCAGGAGTACTTGACCGTCAACTTGCACAGTATTCCAAAGTTTCAGATACGAACCCGATCACCGCGTGCGGCGTCGTTAGTCCGCACGCGGGTTACCGTTACTCCGGAGCGGTAGCCGGAGCGTTATTTGCGTCCGTACGAATTCCCGACGTAGTAGTCGTTCTAGCTGTAAACCATCGAGGATTCGGTCATCCCGCTTCTGTCTGGAACGGCGGAGATTGGGAGATTCCAGGTGATACAGTCAAAATCAACCGCACCGTGTCCCAGGCAATCATCCAACGGTGCCCGTTCGTACAAGGTGATACCGCAGCACACATCGCTGAACACAGCGCCGAATTGCAACTTCCATTTCTGCATTACCATAATCCCAAGGTTACAACTGCGGTGATTTGCCTCAAATTGCTCCGAAAAGAGCAGTGCATTGAACTGGGTGTTGCGTTAGCGGAACTGCTAACCGACATTGCGCCGGATTCGCTGATCGTTGCATCAAGCGACCTCAATCACTACGAAGACCAACAAACTACTCTTATGAAAGACCAGTGGGTCATTGATCGTATGCTGGCACTTGATCCCGAGGGATTGTACGAAACAGTGGCGCATCAGGACGTGTCGATGTGTGGTTTTGTACCCGCAACCGTAACGCTCGCAGCATGCCGATCTCTTGGTGCCAATCACGCTTCGTTAATTCGCCACACAACAAGCGCGGATGTATCTGGTGATTTTTCAACGGTTGTTGGTTATGCAGGGATCCGATTTGTTAGATAACACACACTCACGCTAATTTAGACCGTCTCGCCCAGTACGTCTTACAAGCTGTTTGTTTAGCTAGGCGCGATTTCCAGCAACTTATCCACCGCCTCGGAGACTGCGGAGTTGACCACCGCCCCAAGCAAAATCGCCATGTTGATAAGCCAGGCCCAGAGTAATAGTAAGATAACACCTCCCAATGCTCCGTATATCTTTTGGTAGTTTCCGAAACCGACGGCGTAATAAGCCAATCCAAGACTGGCAAACACGCATAAGGCAGTTGTCAGGACGCTGCCAACCGAAATCCACCGCCACTTACGGCGGCGCGCCGGACACGCGTAATACAAATAGTCAAGCGACAACAACATCGTGAGGCAGATCAGTGGCCACTGTAATGACACCCACAGGTCCGTAGCGACGGACTGGAAATAAGGAATGTGGGATGCCAACCATTCGACAACAAAAGGCCCAAATACCACAACGGTTAACACAAACGTTATGACGACAGATATGACCGCCAGCCGCAACGACAACCACAATGCGCTCCAGAACGTACGTCGACCACTGGTACCGTTCAGTTGGCCGACGTTTTCGATAGTCGCGCGAAAATAAGCCGACATGGACCACAACAGTCCGATTGTCGAGAAACTAAACAACGTTGTACCGCCGGAACCAGATAGGAGATCACTGACGAAGTACCGTACGGTATCACGAGCCGCTGGTGGGAGCGCTCTCAGGAACGGGTCGGCGACACCAAAAAAATCGTGTGGCGTCCACAATAAATCCGCTATCGTTGCCAACATTAACAACATCGGAAATAGCGAAAATAAAAGATAAAACGCCATTACTGTTGCTCTATCAGGTAAGTTGGCCACAACAACCCTCTTGACAACCAGAAACCATAGTTTTGACGAAAATATAACTCGCGCTGTATACAGATGTTCGGGCAGGAACTGTGATAAGCTTCTCATAACTTACAACTGAATGCTGTTATATTTGCAATATTGCCGACCGCCGACGCCAACAAACAGGAACGAAAACGATACGCGCTTGTGAGTTGAGTTTCCACCCAACGGGCAAGTGACAGTATTTTCCATACCGCGTATGATATTGATTGGTTGATGGATACTAAACGGACACCAGGATACTGGAGTAACCCTATGATCGAACGCGACACATCCGCATCCTCTGAAAGCACCCCAGACGCAGCAGGCACTTCACCAATACCCTTTGAAACCATTCTCGAACAACTAGAAGAACTGGTGAAAAAACTCGAACAAGGTTCGTTGCCACTCGAAACTTCGTTAACCATGTTCGAAAAGGGGATGGCGTTATCCCGAATGGGTTCCCAAATACTTGAAACCGCCGAGCGCAAAGTAGAACAACTCCTACAGCAAAAAGGGGGGGATACCGTAGTTGCGATTTTTCCAAATGAGTCAGATGAATGAGTACAACCGGGGAACGCCTGGACGTCGCGCTGGTTAGCCGTGGACTTGTAGAGACCCGTGAAAAAGCCCAACGTCTGATCCAGGTGGGAGTCGTGTTTGTTAACGACCAACGAAGCGACAAACCTGGGACACGCGTCCGAGCGACCGATAAACTTTTTGTAAAAGCCGATCCCTGTCCTTATGTATCTCGGGGCGGCATTAAATTAGCGGCCGCCCTGGATCATTTCGAAGTCAACCCACTAAACCGAATCTGCGTCGACATCGGCGCCAGCACCGGCGGATTCACGGATTGTTTACTACAACGCGGCGCACAACGTATTTGGGCGATAGACGTCGGTCACAACCAATTGGATTATCGAATACGCACCGATTCGCGTGTATGGGTACTTGAACGCTTAAACATACGCCACATTGATCAGCACGGCGCATATCAACAGATCACCGAATCCTCTCCAACACTATTTGTATGTGACTTGTCTTTTATCTCACTTCGGTTGGTGCTTCCCATAGTCAGAGAGATGATTCCCAGAGACGGACATCTCATTTGTCTGGTCAAACCCCAGTTCGAGGTAGGTCGGGAACATGTGGGCAAGGGAGGAATTGTGCGTGACGAGGCACAACGTGTCGCTGCTGTACAAGGAATTGTCGACTTCGGAAAATCGCTGAAATTAACCGTTTCCGACCCCATCGAAAGTCCGATACAAGGGGCAAAAGGCAACATTGAGTACTTGATACACGGCCGCCCCCGTCCAAATGACATTGGATAGATCGAATTTCTCACGAATTTGCGCAGCGAGACCGTCGAAATGCGTGCGAATTCTGTGAAGGTCACTTCCTTATTTCCGCGAGCGCGGCTCGTAACTCATAATCACGCGGAGATTGGCTTTTGCCCCTCGACCACGGATACCGGAGCACGAACAGACGGCGCACCCAGCTTGGTAGTCGTAGCCAAAGGTTGGCGAGAGACCCGGGTAAAGAGGTGTGGCAAAATCGGAAAATCGACGCCAAAAAACGATTTTCAGCTTGACCGACGGTGGACCGACCGAGGAATATCGGTACACATTCTGCACGGAGATCTAAGAGGGTGTTTGGGGTATTGTCGCTTTTCGCCATACCAGGCACCTAGGTGGCTGGTGTTTTTTAGGGGAATACACCAGGCACCTAGCCCCGATGCCGGTGATTTAAGCACAAACCTCTGTTTTTACAATGTTTTTTGGCATCACAATCGCTGCCCCCGGATGACACTCCTGGTCCAAAACCGTTGAATTTCCGATTTGCTGGGCGACGGGTTTGAGCGAGCCCAAAGCGGCTCAGAAACGTAAGCGTAGGAAAACAAATGCTGATTTCCTTAAATCACCAACATTGGGGCTAATTGCTGGAAGGACTAACACCGGTGGGGGCTGGCTGGCGCCCCGCGAGCCGCGTTTGAAACAGACTAAGGAGTGATACGTATAGAAATCCAAACTGAAATAACATCAAAAACGGTACCGCGAGCCACCCACCCGTGATGGCCGCGTATACCACCGCGAGTGAGAACCACACACCCAAGGTCAACTCAAGCCACGGCAACCAGTCAACGCGGCGGTGGTAATTTCTCTTTGCCTTCCACTCGTTGTTGCGTGAAACAACGTTATATTTTGGAGTACGGGTGAACCCACTTTCAATCCCAAACAGAGCTTCAAGAACCGCTTTTGCGTTGTTGATACACATTCCGATGCCGACAGAAAGTACAAGGGGTAAATACTTCAGCCGGTCGATTCCTGAAATACCGACCTCTTTTTGAGCTGCTGCATAAAAGAACCCAATCGACACCGTCGCCAACAGGAACACGGGAAGGTCCAAAAACCACAAACTCTGGTAATTTGCCCGCACTACCAAACTTACCGGCATCAGCAAACACAACAAAACCATGAACAAGTAAGCAAAGTTATTGGTAAGATGAAAGAACGCTTCCATCTTAACCTTTCGTGGTAAGTCGCTTCGGAGAATTTCGGGCAACAACTTCTTCGCAGTTTGAATTGATCCCTTCGCCCATCTATGTTGCTGGCTCTTGAACGAATTCATTTCCACCGGAATTTCGGCCGGTGACGTAGTATCCGCGAGAAAAATGAAGTTCCAACCTGCGAGTTGCGCGCGATAACTCAGATCCAGGTCTTCAGTCAGTGTGTCGTGCTGCCAGCCACCCGCCTCTTGAATCGCGACTCTGCGCCAGATACCCGCGGTTCCATTAAAGTTAAAAAACCGTCCCGAACGATGGCGTGCACATGATTCCATCATGAAATGACCATCCAGGAGTACGGCCTGCGCGCGCGTGAGCCACGAAAACGTACGGTTAAGGTGCTCCCACCGTACTTGGACCATCCCAATGTTAGCATCGGTAAAGAAGTGAATCGTGCGCTCAAGAAAATCGGGCGATGGAACAAAATCTGCGTCAAAAACGGCGATAAAGTCTCCCTTTGCTTGACGTAGTCCCTCTTCAAGTGCGCCTGCTTTGTATCCCTGTCGGTTAGTCCGATGAATGTAACGAATGTCGTAACCCAGACTGCGAAAACGTTCGACAACCCGTTGCGCCACGACGCAGGTTTCATCTGTCGAGTCGTCAAGTACTTGAATTTCCAGCTTGTCTTTCGGATAACGAATCGCGACGACCGCTTCGATAAGCCGCTCGGCAACGTATTGCTCGTTGTACATCGGCAGTTGAATGGTAACAGTGGGCAACTCCTTGAACTCGCCTTTAGGAGACGGAACGTTGCCCTTATTCCGATAATAAAGATAAGCCATGTAATATCGGTGAAGACCGTATATGCTCAGCACGCCGAGCAGAACGAAGTAAACCGACAAAAAAGAAGATTCGAACAGCATGTGTATGTTAACGGCCTGGAAGTGGTGTGCGCCGGGCCCGATCAATCAAGAGCGGATGTCCTCGAAATTATTGAATATCCAGCGGTTAACTAACCTCCGGACGGCAACGAGCGACGCAGACTATAAAACACGCCCCCACCCCTGTCAACTTACCGAAACTCATAGTCCAATGCGCAGAAAGAGACTCGTTTGGCTAAGCCGCTCTCGCAATGCCCGCGTCGTTATCGTCATTGCGGGTTAACAGGTCAGTACCCAATGCGCAGTTTTTTGCCATAATACGCGAAAGGAGACGTTCAGCATGTTGGGTAAACCGAAAGGAGAACAACCAGCATTCGCGCGGTTCGGCAATTGTCGCCGGAGACATGTTACGAATACCAATTCGTTATTGTGGCGGTCACGTGAACGTCCGCTGTGCACATCCGTGGCGTCGGGAGATACGTGATCAAGTTTCAACCCCGATCGATCTTGTGTTATCATGAATCAGTTTGCCCGGAGTGTTGTTCACCCGGGACGAATCACTTAGAGGGTGTTCCATAAATGGGAAATCATCCCCAAAACGGCGATTTTTAGCTGCATTGGCAGCGGCACTCCTGGTGGAATATCGGGAATATTCCGCAAGGAGTGACGTTGCCAAGGCGGCAAAAAGCGCCCTTTTGGGGACATTTCAGCTTTATGGAACACCCTCTTAGAGGGTGTTTAACTATTTAATCCTGCTGCGCGAGCCAATGGCTTACTACGCCGATTTTGCTTCGGTCGGCCCATCTTCGACGTGCCTAGAGCACGCCTCCGGTGGACCGAGGTCGTCCCGACCGACTCGTTACGGCCACCGCCTCGCTCACCGGCAATTTTTTACCAAACACCACCTCACTAAAAATCCAATTAACGTCGTTCACACAACGCCTGGAGCCTAGCCATGAAACGTCGGAAGGTAACCACGACTTCGTTGGGTGCGATGAAACGGCGCGGTGAAAAAATTACAATGATCACCGCGTACGACGCCACCTTTGCCCGCCTGCTGGATGACGCAGGCGCCGATATCCTACTCGTCGGAGATTCACTCGGAATGGTCATCTGCGGCGAAGAAAACACTCTGTCCGTTACTATGGACGCTATGACATACCATTGTGCTGCCGTCTCCAAGGGCCGGAAACACGCGCTCGTTGTCGGAGACATGCCGTTTCTTTCATTTCAGATCTCACCCGAGGACGCGCTTCGTAACGCCGGCCGTTTGCTTTCCGCTGGACACGCCGAAGCGGTAAAAATTGAGGGCGGCCGTTCTCAAGCACACACAGTTCGAAAACTTGTCGGCGCCGGGATTCCGGTGATGGGTCATCTCGGATTGACACCACAGTCGGTTCACCAACTGGGTGGTTTTCGTACTCAGGGGCAACAGCCGGATCAGGCTAGTGCGATTCTGGAGGACGCAAAAATCCTTGAAGATTCTGGGTGTTTTAGCCTTGTTCTTGAGTGTATTCCCGGAGACTTGGCGCGTGAAGTGTCCCAAACTCTTACTATCCCAACGATCGGAATCGGTGCGGGTCCGGCGTGCGACGGACAAGTACTCGTATGTTACGATATGCTTGGATTAAATGACAGCTTTCGGCCGAAATTTCTGAAACAATTTGCGTTGTTAGCGGATGTAGTCCGTTCATCAACACGAGCGTTTATCGACGAGGTGCGTAACGGCCAGTTCCCCGGACCGGAGCAAACAATTGAATCAGCGGCCACCAACGGAGATTCCACACGGCACCGCCAGTCTTCCTACGATATCACGCCATTATATGGGTCAGTCGAATTGGGTCGACAAGAGGAACTCTCGTGAACATTCCCGTTCTGCGGACCGTAGGTGAAATCCGAAACCTGGTACGGAGTTGGAAACAGGACGGTCTCCGAGTGGGTCTCGTTCCGACCATGGGGTACCTTCACCAGGGGCATTTGGCCCTTGTTCAGCATGGTTTGCGGTTTTGCGACCGCATCGTGATGAGTATCTTCGTCAATCCGACCCAGTTTGGCCCAAACGAGGACTTTGATCGTTACCCGCGAGATGAACACGGAGACCGAGCAAAAGCCGAAGAAGCCGGTGTCAGTGCTTTGTTTTGCCCTTATCTTAACGAGATGTATCCAGCCGGCGCCGAAACGTATGTTTCACTCGACAGGCTTCCGCACCACCTTTGTGGCCCACTTCGACCCGGCCACTTTCGCGGTGTAGCAACAATTTGCACAAAACTATTTGTCGCCGTCGAGCCGGATGTTGCCGTTTTTGGCGAAAAGGACTACCAACAGGCTGTTATTATCAAACGACTGGCTTTGGATCTCCTGCTGCCGACTCGCATCGAAACGGCGCCGATCGTACGTGAATCCGATGGATTGGCTATGTCCTCCCGCAATGTGTACCTTGCCCCCGATGAACGCCGACGGGCGTTGTGTATTGTGCAAGCTCTGGATCAGGCCGAACTCAGCGTGAAACGGGGGGAATACGATGTCCGTAAGATACGGTTACAGATCATGGCGCTGCTCAATTCCGCTAATTTTCAGGTGGATTATGTCGATTTCGTACATCCAGATACCCTAGAAAACGAGGAGTCAATAGGCTCGCCAACCATTGTCGCAATAGCTGGATTTATCGGAAAAACACGCCTAATCGACAACCGCTTGTTGATTCCACCGAACCCCACCGACGACCAAAAACGTGTGTGGTAGACCCGCTGGTTCTGCAAAAATCGATCTCTACATAGGGTAACGTGGAGGTCAAAACCCTTTGTGGCCCTCGATTTTCGACGAATCGGTTTCAAACACTCAACAAATTTCTTTGGGCAACTCTTCTGCTCGTTGACCCGTGCATCCCTCGTGGTACGATCCTGAGTTGAGACGGCGTTTACATGTTACTTCCCGCCGCGCGTGCTGTGACCTACCAAGTCTGTCCCGCGTGGGTCAGCAAAACCGGCGGCAATGGTCACAGGTCCGCTCGCCGGGTACGTAGACATGTAACGTTTTCTTGAAGGGTCAGCGGAACATAGACAAGTTAACCCGCATTTCTCACCAGGGTTCTCAACGAGACGGCCAAAACACCGGCAAATACCGGACACGCGGAGTAAAGGCACCGGAGCAAGGCTTACACCTCGTCGAGCACGACTGGGAGCACAGACGCAGGCAGATCGGCACTTATAGGTGAACGATATTGAGAAATCCGGGCGTGGGTCTCGTACAGTGCCAAATTGTTTGGTGTTTTTAGATGAAATCTTGTCCTGGTCGTCGTTTGCAGTCTCGCCCGAAAAAATCCCTGCGTCATGTATTGGATATGGTTCAGGATTTTTCCGGACGATTCTCCGAAAATCCGGCTAGGTCGTAAAATTTCCTAAAAAAACACCACACACCAAGGCCTCAGAAGGTTGTCGCCATGAACAAGAACCTACTGTTACTGATGCTTACTACTGCGGCGATTGTTAGTGCTATTGACGCATTTGGAATACCGCCGATACCCCCCCCTCAAGACCCGGTGTTGCGACAGCAGGTCCTGACGCAAACTTTCGAGCCACAAGAGGCAGCGTTGAAGAAAAAACATCAACCGCGGCCACCCGCTATCGACGAGCCGGCCCTACGCAAGAAATTTGTCGAAGCGTTGCAAAACAGTACTCCTCCGACATCTGTGTACCGCAACGCAACAACAGATGTTGTCCAAGTCGACGCAGACAAGGGAATTTTCCAAGCCGAGTTGTATGACCGACCGGTTTATGAGTGGGTCGCCGGTGCAGGTTGGCAACCGATCAAACCCACCACCACCCCGATTTCCGAAACGAAATTGCCGCACCGGCAGGCACAAGTGGTCACAAACCGATTTATTACACTCTTTCCAAGCCATTCATCGGAAGAACAGGGTGTTGAGATACAGCTATCGCCAAATTTAAATGATTCTCTTGTATTGGCGCGCACAATGTCGCTCTTTCTTGATGGAACAAAAGGGGAAACAACTCGTAAAGCCCTCAAACCAACAGAATCGGATGTTAATTTAACATCGGTTAACTATGGATTTAACACGATCAATGGCACTCTCCGCTACGAAGCAGACCATAGTGGAATAAAACAATTGTTGGTGCTTAACCAATGGCCATTTGAAACACTCGATTCCCACGGCAACCAAGTCGTTCTAGAAGAAACGTTGGTCCTCCCTGCGGACACACGGTTGGCACACGACAAAAACGACGGATCAGTGCGGATTATCGGCACCAACAAACGGGTATTGGCCGTTTTTCCTCGGCCGGTTGCTTACGAAAACACCCGAACAGTTGGCGTTTCGTCTGATCCAATCGTGCTGGGAAATTACAGCTATGAGACTCGTGGATCGCAAGTCACGCTCCAGGTCCGATTTCCTGCCGCATGGTTTACGGCACCACACCGAAGGTATCCAGTCGTATTGGACCCAACAGTGCTTCTTTCAGATGCCCACTGGGGTTGGCTTGCCAACGACGGTACGAAGACTACCGGCAGCCAGTTCATTCTGCAGACCGAACATCTGCCACTTGCTTTCGGTTACAGCAGAATCGACACGACGGCAATTCCAGCGAACGCAGCAATACAGAACGTAACGTTGACGCAGTCTTTCTCCTCATATGGGGGTGCTGGAAAGATCGACGTCATCAATCCGTTTATGGACCCGACTGCGGACCCGGGAATTCCTGTGTGGAACGATATGCTGGGGAAATCACCTTTGACGACCCTCGCGCCGGCAGGCGATTGGACGTCGGTCCCTCTCGGTCAGGCAGGACTCGATAGCTTTGTCAACCAGTATTGGAAAGGACTGTTCGTACTGGCATATCGCCCACACGGCAGTGATCCCGTGTTTGCGTACACAACGACTCCAGCTAAGTTAACCGTAACTTACCAAATTACTAATTTATTGAAATCTTGTACGAATGACGGCTGTGATGACAACAGCGGTCTACCGGGATGCGACGGATGCAATTGCGAATCCTGTGTGTGCACCATGGACCCATACTGCTGCGACATTGAATGGGACAGCGTATGCGCTTCTATGTGCCAATCCGACTGCGGTGGATGTGGTTGCCCATGTTCCCAAGACGGCTGCACAGCAACCGGTGACCTCGGATGCGACGGATGTGACTGCGAAACATGTGTGTGTGCAATGGATCCCTACTGTTGCAGCGTCGCCTGGGACGGAGCATGCGTGTCTGAGTGCCAAAACGACTGCGGCGGATGCGGATGTGGCGGTCCACCGTGCCCGGGGTACGGCGATCCCTGTGAGGGGCCAGATAACGACTCCTGTAATGAGGGTGGAACACGTTATTGTACATGGGACAGTGCATCCAGCTATTGCGGTGACGGTCCCGTTGGTGTGTGGCTAGTCACACCTGCAACCGGTTCCACCGCAAAGGACCAGAGTGGAAATTCCAATCACGGAACCATCTACAACACTTCGTGGGACCCTACCGCCGGCGCTTATTATTTTAACGGCATCAATTCTTATGTGAACGTTCCTGGTTCACCGTCGTTGTTTACGCCCCACGGGTACACTTTGGAAGCCTGGATAAAGCCATCCATAGATGACGACTACTGGACAGGAATTGCCGGCCAAATCGGTTCAGGCGGCTACCGGTCATATCAAATGTGGTTGGGTCAATCGAACTCTGC